>JAWLGW010000124.1:0-10580 GCA_041690735.1 Planctomycetota bacterium | reverse complement strand
CCTCCCCCTCGAGACCGGCGTGGTCGAGGCGGCGGCCTCCTCGCCGGAGGAGCCGCTCATGCTCGCCTTCACCCGGCGCGGGCAGCTCACGATCAACGGCGAGCTGCTCGAGCTGCCCAGCGCGCGGGAGGGCAAGTACATGGGCTTCACGGTGGTGGACGCCGCCGCGCTGCCGCGCCCCTGGCGGCCGCCTCACGCGATCGAGGGCGGCCTGATCGTGTCGGGCCTGGAGAAGGGCTCCCCCCTGGCGGTCGCGGGCCTGCGGCTGTTCGACCGGGTCGACGCCGTGGACGACCTCGCCCCCGCCAGCACGGCGGCGGTGGTCTCCGCCCTCTCCAACACCGAGCCGCACCGGCTGACGGTGACCAAGCCGACGGGCGAGCAGGTCTCCCTGGAGGTCCACGCCGAGGAGCGGATCGGCGACCGGACGGTCAACCACGTCCCGTTCCTGTTCGAGCGGCGGGCTGCGCCCACCGGGCACGCGCTGGGCGTAGGCCCCTTCGACGCCTTGTTCTACTACCGGTCACGCAAGACGCTCCGCTACGTGCCCGACGCCAGCCTGGGGCACGCCGCCTACCGCGACCGCTTCGAGTGGGGCGCCCTGTTCAACCTGGTGAAGTGGGTCTCGGAGACCGACCCCCGCACCGGCGAGGTGCGCAGCCAGCTGCGCCTGCTGTGGCTGCTGCCGATCGGGGAGGGCGACCTGTGAGCCGCCCCCACCTCGCGCTGCTGGTCCCCTCCCTCCTGGCCGCCTCCCTGAGCGGCTGCCACAGCTACCTGGTCCCCTTCGACGAGCGGCCCCTGATCGCGCCGCAGCCCGTCGCGACCGCCAGCGGGCTCCGCCTCGACGTCGACCCGCGCAGCGGCCTGCAGGTCCGGCCGGCGGCCGGCGACCTGTCGGCGGTGCTGGGGGTGGGGCTCGAGTCGGATGGCGAGGGGCTGGTCGTCACCCACCGGCTGCGCCCCGATGCCCGCCTGCGCCCCGACGACCGCATCGCCGGGGTCGCGGCCGCGCTGCCCCGGGTGGGCGAGGAGCTGGCCGAGCTGCACCGGAAGCTGCTCCAGCACGAGGTGGCCAGCGGCCCCAGCAGCTCGCTGCAGCTCGACCCCGCGACCGGCTCGCCGGGGGAGGGCGGACCGCGCCATCCCCTCGACGAGTTCGAGCCCTCCATGACCCAGAAATCGCTGGAGCCGCCTCCGGTGCCGACGCCCGCCGAGCTCAAGGCGCGAGCCTCGGCCCACCCGGTGCGAACGGTGGGCGACCTGCGGCCGTACCTGATCGCGCCGGGGGCCGCCCTCGACCTGCTCGTCCTGCGCGGCGGCCAGGAGGTGGTGGTGCGGGTGCCGCTGATCGAGCCGCACCGGTGGTTGCCGGTGCGGCTGTGGGCGCCGCACCTGACGCGGTGGCACGGGATCGACCTGGCGCGGGTGGGCGACCTGGCGCCCGAGCACCAGCCGGTGGGGGCGAAGGCCCGGGACTTCCTGGTGGTGCGGGTGGCCCGCGACGCCCCCGCCGGCCGCGCCGGCCTGCGGCCCCTCGACGTGGTGCCCGAGGCGGAGGTGGTGGGGCTCCTGGGCGGCGGCCAGGAGGTCCTGCTCCAGGCGCTCCGGCCGCGCGACGTCGACGAGGCGCGGGTCCTCATGGAGCGCCGCGAGCAGGGGGCGCCGCTCCCGCTCGACCCCGAGGCCTACGTCTCCCCCGACGGCGACCTGCTGCGGACGCCGAACCGGGTGCCGGTGCGGGTGCGGGCCCCCGACGGCACGATCAAGGGTCTGGTGTTCGAGCCGCGCCAGCCGGACGTGGAGCTGTGGTTCCCCTTCCTGTTCGCCTACCACTCGGACGGCTCGCGCACCCACCTCGGCTTCGGCCCCCTCGACCTCCTGTTCCACCACTCGAGCAAGATCGAGTACGACCCCGAGTCCGACAGCTACGGCTACGTGACCCGGTGGTCGTTCGGCACCTCGATCCAGGGTGGCGGCGTCACGCGGGAGCGGGGCACCGACGCCTGGGGCGGCATGAACCCCTTCGTGGACGGCACGCGCGCCGACTACCTGTTCGACTGGCTGGACGTTCCGGACGAGACGCTGCGGCGTCGGGGCTGGTAGGGAGCGAGAGAGATGGTGCGGTCGAGCGGACGCGATGCGCTGTCACCACACGGCAGCCGGGGCGGAGCACCTCGCGCGAGCGCGGCTCATTGCGAGCGAACCGCTCCGATCGTCCACCCGGACCAAGCGCTCGCGCGAGGTGGGGCGCAGGGACGGCGCGCGCGGATCCTTCGCGACGCCGCCTCCTCCTCCCCACGAGGTGCAGCGCGCGCCGTCCCGGAGCCTCTGCGGGGGGGAATCTGGGGGGAGGCTGTCGCGAAATGCAGCGGCAGCTCATTCGTGCCCGTGCCCGTGCCCGTGCCCGAAACCCCGCGGGCACGGGCACGCAAGAGAGGTGAGCTCCTCTCTCTTGCGACAGCCTCCCCCCACATTCCCCCCCAAGAGCGCCGGGACGGCGCGCGCTGCTCCTCGTTGCCAGGAGGAGACGCTGTCGCGGCTGATCCGCGCGCGCCGTCCCTCCGCCCACCGCGCGCGGGTCCTCGCTCCGGGACGGTCCAGCAGCGACTCCTCGCGACGACCCGCGCCCGCGCGAGGTGCTCCGCTGATGCGTCCCCTTCTCCTCGCCGTCTTGCTGCTGTTCGCCGCGCTCACCGCGCGGGCCGACGAGGTGGTCCTGGTCGACGGCGCCGAGGTGCGGGGGGAGGTCCTCTCGGACGAGCCCGGGCAGCCGGTGCGCGTGGCGGTCCGCCGGGGCGACGACCAGGGGGTGATCGAGATCCCCCGGGCGCAGGTCCGGGCGGTGCGCCGCTTCGACTCCGACGAGGAGCGCCTGGTCCTCGCCGCCGAGGACGCCCTGCTGGCGGGCGCCGCGCCCCGCGCGGCGGAGCTGCTGCGCCAGCTTGTCGAGCGCCGCCCCGACGACCCCCGCGCCCACCGCGAGCTCGCCTTCGCCCTCACCCTGGGCGGCGAGGCCGAGCAGGCGGCCGCGCACCTCGAGCGGGCCTGCGCCCTCGACCCGATCGACTTCGAGGCGCACCTGGCCTGGGCGCAGGCGCTGCAGCGCCTGGGCCGCCGGGACGAGGCGGTCGAGCGCTTCCGGCGCGCCGCCCGGCTGGGCCCGCGGCACACCGTCGCCTGGCGCGCGCTGGCCGAGCTGCTGCTCGCGCGGGGGCGCGCGGCGGATCGGGCGGAGGCGCTCGACGCCCTGACCCGCGCGGGCCGCGAGGACCCCGCGGACGAGCAGGTCGCCCTGGAGCACGCCGCGGCGCTGGTCGCGGGCCCCGACGCCGTCGAGCACGCGCGCGCCCGCGAGGTGCTGGCGGCGGTGGTGGCGCGGCGGCCGGACGCCGTGCGCGCGGCCCGCTTCCTGGCGCGGCTGCAGGCCGCCGCCGGCGAGCACGCCGCCGCAGCGGAGCAGGTCGAGGCGCTCCTCTCCCGGGCCGACCTCCCGTTGCCGGAGGATCACCGGGAGGCGCTGGCCGCGGAGCGGGCGCTGTACCGCTGGCTGGCTGCGGGGGCCCGCACGCTGGCGCCCGAGGGCCTCGACGCGGGCGCGCGCGAGTGCCCCCTCGAGCGGGCGGTCCGCCAGCTGCGCGGCCTGCTCGAGCTGTTGCCCGACGACGCCCGGCTGCAGCTCGCGCTGGCTCGGGTCCTGCTGCGCAGCGGCGAGGTGGCGGCGGGGCGCGCCTGGCTGGAGCGGGCCGCCCTGGCGGGGCCGCGCCCGGTGATCGCCGACGCGCTCCTCCTGCAGCAGGCGGCGGCCGCCCTGCAGGCGGAGGACCCGCCGCAGGCGCTGTTCGGGGAGGCGATCGCCCTCTCCAAGGCCGAGCGCCTGGTCGCCCTGGCGCCCTGGTGGACGGCCTCGCACCGGACCCTCGCCGGGGCCCTCGGGCGGGCGGGGCGGTTCGAGGAGGCGGCCGCGGCCTATCGGGCGGCGGTGGCCTGGGCCGCGGCCGCGGAGCGAGCGGGGCTGGAGGCCGCCGCCGCGGAGGCGGAGCGCCTCGCGGGCCAGCAGCGGCGCAACCGCGATCTGTAGGTCAGTCGCGCTTCTTGTTGCGCTGCCCCTCGAGGAACCCCGCGGCCACCACCACCACCACCGCGCCCACCACGGCCGCCGCGACCTTGTTGAGGTCGATCGTGATCCGGGGCAGGCCCAGCGCCACGTCGAAGGCGTCGAAGATCAGGCCCCCGACCACCGCGCCGATCAGCCCGAACATGAGGTTGGTGACGATCCCGCCGAAGCCGTCGCGCCGGCGGTGGACCACCATGCCCGCCAGCGAGCCGGCGAGCAGCCCGATCACCACCCACACCGCGATCTCCGAAGGAGCGAGGTCGAACTTCATTTCCGCGGTCCTCCTGCCGCTCCAGATTAGCAGCGGCGCGGCCGTCCGGGCGGGCGGAGAGCTCGTGTCCCGACGAGGAGGTCCGCCCCTGTCGACGTCCAGGCAGCTCGACCGCAGCGATCGGCCGTCCCGCGCGGGTCGGTGAGGCCAACGGCCGGGCCGGCGGGCCGTAACGGAGGCTGGACGAGGAGGCGCCGGTGAGCCGCGGCGGCAAGACGATTCGGGCGCTGGGCCTGCTCGCGGTGGCCCTGCTGGCCGCCGTGGGGCTGGCGCTCCTGCTGGCGGGGAGCGAGGAGCCGCGCAGCGCGCCCCCGCCGCCGCGGCCTTCGGGCGGCGCTGGGGCGACGGCGCCGCTGCCCGATCGCACCGGGGCCGAGGACGAGCTGCCCGCGGTGGAGCCGCTGCCGGCGCCGAGGGCGGACTCCGGGTCGAGCGACGCGCCGCTGGCGGTGAGCGCGGACGCGGAGCACGGGGCGGACGACGAGGCGCAGGGGCGGCCGGGCCGGGTCGCCGGACGGGTGGAGACCCGCGACGGCCGCGGCGTCGCCGACGCCACCGTGACGCTGCGCCGGCTGCGCATGGGGGGCCAGGGCGGCGACCGGGCAGAGGTGTCGCTCACGACCGACGCCCTGGGCGAGTTTCACGCGGAGCTCGCGCCCGGCATGTATCTGGTCGCGGCAGCCCCGCCCGAGCGGCTGGCCCACCTCGCTCAGGCCAGTCAGCCGCTCCGGCTCCGGCCCGGCGCCGACGAGCTCCTCGATCCCCTGGTGCTCGAGCCGGCGCTGACGCTCGCCGGCGCGGTGCGGGACGAGGCGGGCCGGCCGATCTCCGGCGCCACCGTGTCCGCGCGCATGGAGCGGGGCTGGTCCTCCTGGGAGGCGACCAGCGACGGGGCGGGAGCGTATCGCCTGGAGGGGCTGCGCGAGGGCTTGGTCCGCGTCACCGCCGACGCGCCGGGCCACGTGGAGGCGACGCGGGACGACGTCCCGGTGACGGCGCGCGCCGCGCCCCTCGACCTCGTGCTGCAGACGGCGGGGACGATCGAGGGCACGATCCGCGGCGTCACGGGCCAGCCCGAGCCGCGGGCCTGGGTGTTCGCCTACCGCGGAGCCGAGCGCCTGGATCAGGCGCGCACCGACGGGCAGGGGCGGTTCCGCCTCACGGTGGCGCCGGGGGCGGTGCAGCTGTTCGTCCGCAGCGACGACCGGGCCGGGATCGCCCGCGCCGCCGCCGAGGTCGCAGCCGGCGCGTTGGCCGTGGCGGACGTGGTGCTCGAGCCGAGCCTCCGGATCGCCGGCACCCTCCGCGACGAGGCGGGCGAGCCGCTGGCGCGGTGGCGGGTGCTCGCCCGCAGCCTGGGCGGCGACGTCACCCGGCAGGCGCGCACCGACGAGGCGGGCGCCTTCACGCTCACCGGCCTCTACCCCGGCACCTACCGCCTGCTCGCCCAGCGGGGCGGCGGCCGGGGCCGCGGCGGCGGCGCGCCGCGCGAGCTGGGGCAGGTCGAGGTGAGCAGGGGCGAGCTCGCGGTCGACCTCGTCGCGCCCACCGGCGCCTCCGTCGCGGGGCGGGTGGTGACGCGCGCGGGCGCGCCGGCCGCCGGTGTGGCGGTGTTCGCGGTCGTGGGCGAGGACTACCGCGCGCAGGGGCAGACGGACGAGGAGGGGCGGTTCCGTCTGGAGGGGATCCGCCTCGCGCTCGACGAGGCGCTGGCCCTGTTCGTGCGGCACTTCCCCCGGGGAGGGGAGGAGCTGGTGGCGCGGTTGCCCCTGACCCTCACGCCCGAGGGCGCGCTGGAGGGGCTGCTGGTCACGGTGGCGCCGCCGGCGCAGCTGACCGGACGTGTGCTGCACGCCGGGCAGCCGCTGCCGGAGATCACGATCGAGGTCCAGGGCGTGGGGGTCCCGGTGCGGCGGCGGGCGCGGAGCGACGGCGAGGGGCGCTTCACGATCGGCCCCCTGTACGACGGCGAGTACGAGCTGCAGCTCGACCCGGGCGCGCTGAAGCTGGCGGCCGCGCGGCTCGCGCCCGACCTGGTGCTCGCGGCGACGCCGGTCCGCTTCACGATCGAGGGCGGCCGCTCCCTGACGCGCGACGTCCTCGTCCGCGTCGCGCCCTGATCAGGCCGCGTCCTCGCGCTCCTCGCACCACACGTCGCCGCCGTCGAACTCGGGCACCATGCCGACCCACTTCTCGCCGGTCCACAGCCAGTCGCGCTGCTCGCCAGGCCAGCGGATCAGCCGCCCGGGGCGGGGGACGCCCTCGACGTCGGCGGGGAGCAGCGGTACCAGCGGCTGCGGGCCCATACCTCCACCGTACCAGCGGGGTGTGGGCTCTGTTAGGGGGCTTCCGCGGGCGAGGCCCCCGGGGTCGTCGTATCTTCAGGCGGCGTCGTGGCGGGCGCCGCCGGCACGGCGTGCACGCCTCCGCCCCCGAGCAGGCCCTTGAGGTCCTCCAGGATCAGGTACAGGGTCGGGATCACCACCAGCGTCAGCGCCGTAGAGAAGGCGATCCCGAACACGATCGAGATCGCCATGGGGCTGAGGAACTTGGCCTGGCCGCTGGCGAAGAACGCCAGCGGCGCCAGGCCCAGCACGGTGGTCACCGAGGTGAGCAGGATCGGGCGCAGGCGGCGGGTGCTCCCCAGGACGGCCGCCTCGTAGGTCGACATGCCCCCGGCCCGCAGGCGGTTGACGAGGTCGACCAGCACCAGGCTGTCGTTGACCACGATCCCCGAGGTGGCGACCAGGCCCATCATGGAGAGGAACGTCAGCTCCTTGCCCATGACCAGGTGGCCGATCAGGATCCCGTCGATCCCGAAGGGGATCGCCGCCATGACGAACAGGGGCTGGGCGAACGACTTGAACTGCGTCCCCAGGATCAAGTAGATCAGCAGCAGGGCCAGGGCCAGGGCCTTCATGAGGCCGACCATGGACTCCTCCGCCTCGCGGCGCTGCCCCTTGATCTCGAGGTTCACCCCGTAGCGGCGCGGGAGCAGCTCGGTGAAGCGCTGCTGGAGCCGCTCGGTCACCTCCAGGGCGTTGGCCCGCCGAATGTCCACGTCCGCGAACACGGTGATCGCCCGCTGCCGCCCCGAGCGGGTGACCTTGGTGAGGCCGCGCCCCTCGCGCACCCGCGCCACCGCGCCGAAGGGGACCTTGTCGCCGGTGGGGGTGGTGAGCCAGCCCTCCTCGAGGGTGTGGCGGAGGGTCCGCTCGCTGAGGGGGTAGCGGACCACCAGCGGCACGTCGTCGTCGATCCGGCGGACAGTGGTCGCCTCGCGCCCCTGGAAGGCGTCGCGCACCTGCCGGGCCACCTGCGCCGTCGAGAGGCCCAGGGCGCCCGCCGCCTGCTGGTCGACCACCACCTCGAGCTCGAGCTTGCCCGGGGCGGAGTCGTCGTACACGTCGTGGACGCCGGTCTGGCTGCGCAGCCACCCCTGCAGCTCGGCGGCGGCGGCCCGCAGGCGCTCGTGGTCGTCGCCCAGGACCGCCACCTCGATCGCGGGGCCGCCGGGGCCGGCCTGCACGCCCTTGTACTCCAGCTTGGTGAAGCCGGGCAGCCGGGCGGTCCCTTCCCGCAAGGCGGTCAGCAGGTCGGGGATCGAGCGGTCGCGCTGGTGCTCGGGAGTGAAGGTCACCACCACCTGGCCTATGTAGCTGCCCCGCTCCATGCGGTTGATGTCGAGGGCGGCCAGGCCGATGTTCGTCGACACCGAGGCGCGCTCGTTCGCCTGCAGCCCCAGGGCCACCTGCTCCACCTCGCGGGCGCGGGTCGAGGTCTCCTCCAGGGAGGCGGTGGAGGGGAGCTGGAAGTTGATGAAGTAGGTGTCGCTCTCGAAGGTGCCGAACAGGGTGAACTTGAGGTGCGCCCCCGCGATCGCGACCAGCACGATCGACAGGCCGACCGTGCCGGCGATCACCGGGTAGCGGTTGTCGAAGGCGAACCGCACCGCGCGCTCGTGGAACGCCAGCAGCCCCTCGAACCAGCCCGGCTTGTGGGCGGTGGGGCGGGCGAACTCGGCCACGTGGCAGGGGAGGATCCCGAAGCACTCGGCGAGGCTGGCCAGCAGGCACAGGGCGACCACCACCGGCACCACGCCCATCCACTGGCCCATTTCCCCGGGGGTCAGCAGCATGGGCAGGAAGGCGGACAGGGTGGTGAGGATCGTGGCGATCACCGGGCGGGCCACCTCGGCGGTGCCGTTGATCGCGGCGTCGCGGGGGGACTCGCCCTCCTCGATCCGGCGGTAGATGTTCTCGGTGACGATGATCGCGTCGTCGACCAGCATCCCCAGGATCAGGATCATGGCGAACAGCGACATCATGTTGATCGAGACGCCGAGGGCCGCCATGGCGGCGAAGGTGGCCAGGAACGCCAGGGGAATGCCGAAGGCGACCAGCGCCGCCATGCGCCAGTTGAGCAGCACGCACAGGGAGAGCATGACCAGGAAGAAGCCCTGGAAGGCGCTCTGCTGCATGGTCTGAATGCGCGAGCGCAGGAACACCGACAGGTCGGTGTGGACGGCGGCCTTCACGCCGGCGGGCAGCTCGAGGCGCCGGGCCAGGGCGCGCACAGCCTCGGCGATTTCGAGGATGTCCCCGTCCTTCTCCTTGAGGGCGGTGAGGTTGAGGGCCGGCTTGCCGTTGAACCGCCCGTAGGTCAGCGCGCGCGCGAAGCCGGGCAGGACCCGGGCCACGTCGCCCACCGTCACGTGGGCCCCGTCGGGCTGGGCCCGGACCACCACCGCCTCGATCTGGGCGGCGGTCTCGGTCTCGCCCCGGGTGCGCAGCAACACGTCGCCGCGCCCGCCCTCCAGGGTGCCGCCGGGGACGTTGAGGTTCTGGGCGCCGATCGCCCGGGCCACGTCCTCGAGGGTCAGGTGGAACCGCAGCAGGGCGGCGGAGTCGACCTCGATCCGCCACTCCAGCTCGCGCACGCCGGTGGGGCGGGCGTCGGCGACGCCGGGGATCGCCTCCAGCTGGCGCTCGATCGGGCGCACCAGGTCCTTGAGCGCCAGCTCGCTCACCTCGCCGTAGATCGACAGGGTGATCACCGGGAAGCGGGTCTTGACCTCCTCGACGATCGGCTCCTCCACGTCCTCGGGGAGGTCGTCCACCGCCTGCACCGCCCGGTCGACGTCCTGCAGCACGCGGGAGGTGTCGGCCCCGGGGGCGAGCCGCGCCTCGACGGTGCTCATGCCCTCCATGCTGGTGGACTCGATCAGCTCGATCCCGTCGATCCCGTCGATCGCGTCCTCGACCTTGACCGTGACCAGCTCCTCGACGTCCTCGGGGGAGGCGCCGGGGAACAGGGTCGAGACCCGGAGCCGCTCCAGGGTGAACTCGGGGAAGATCTCCCGCGGCATGGTCATGTACATGACCAGCCCGGCCACCACCAGGAACCCCGACACCAGGTGGATCGTGACGGGGTTGTCGACCGCGGCCCGGGCTATGGCTCGAAACACGCGGAGGCCCTCGCTCAGCGCCCGGAGGAGCGGTCGGGCGCGGCGGAGGCGGCGGCCGCCTGCGCCTCGTTCAGGCGCGCGATCGGCGCCCCGTCGAACAGGAGCGCGCCGCCCTCCACCACCAGCTCGACCTCACCCGTGAGTCCGTCCTCGAGCAGGCGGTGCTCGCCCTGGCGCGGGCCCAGGGTGACCTGCCGCTCCCGGGCGGCCTCGCCCTCGGCGAAGAACAGCGAGTAGCCGCGCTCCGAGGCGATCACAGCCGAGTCGGGGATCAGGTAGGCCTGCTCCAGCACGCCCGCGTCCAGCTCGACCCGCGCGAACAGCCCCGGGCGCAGCGAGCCCAGGGGCGCCCAGGCTGCCGCGTCGATCGCCACCTCGACCGCGACCTTGCGCGAGCGCGGGTCGACGGCGGCGCTCACGCCGCTGACTCGCGCGGCGACCGCCCGGCCGTGCCCGTTCTGGGCGTGTCCGTCGGGGAGGGCGGGGAGGTCGACGCCGGGGAAGGAGAGGGAGGCGGACGCCCCCACGGCCAGGGCGGCGGCCTCGTCCTCGCGCACGTGCACGCGCACCCGCAGGGCGTCGCGGGCGACCAGCCGGACCACCGGGGCGCCGGCCCGCACCCAGTCGCCCACGTCGACTTGTCGCTCGGCCACCTCGCCGGCGAAGGGGGCGCGGACGGTGCACCGCTCGAGCTCGAGGGCGGCCTGCTCGCGGGCCGCCTCGGC
>JAWLGW010000123.1:0-10612 GCA_041690735.1 Planctomycetota bacterium | reverse complement strand
GGACGACGGATCCGCGTGCTGGTGGTCGACGACTCGGTCGTCGTCCGCCGTCTGGTGACTCGGATCCTCGAGGCGGACCCGGCGCTGGAGGTGGTCGGCAGCGCCGCCGACGGTCGTCTGGCCCTGCGCAAGGTCCGCGAGGCCGAGCCGGACGTCGTGACCCTCGACCTGGAGATGCCGGCGCCCGACGGCCTGGAGACCCTGCGCCTCCTTCAGGCAGAGCACCCGCAGGTGCGGGTGCTCATGCTGAGCGCCTTCACCGCCCGCGGCGCCCAGGCCACCCTCGAGGCCCTGGCGGCCGGGGCGGCGGACTACGTCACCAAGCCCTCCCGCACCGGGGGCGCGCAGGAGGGCGCCGAGCATCTGCGCCGGACGCTCATCCCCAGGATCAAGTCGCTCGGCCCGCGCGCCAGCGCAGGGGGCGGCGCCGCCGCGCCGGCCCTGCCGCCGCCCCGCCCGCGCGCCCTGGCGGCCGCCGGGCCGGTCGAGGCGGTGGTGATCGGCGCCTCGACGGGGGGACCCAACGCGCTCACCGACGTCCTGACGCGCCTCCCGGCGAGCTTCCCGGTGCCGGTGCTGGTGGTCCAGCACATGCCCCCCATGTTCACCCGCCACTTCGCAGAGCGCCTCGACAGCAAGTGCGCCCTGCGGGTGCGGGAGGCCGAGGGGGGCTGCCCGCCGCGACCGGGCGAGGTGTGGATCGCGCCCGGAGGCGTCCACCTGGGAGTGGTGCACGGCCCCCGAGGGGTGGAGCTCGAGCTCGACGAGAGCGCGCCCGTGGAGAGCTGTCGCCCCGCAGCCGACGTGCTGTTCCGCTCGGCCGCCGAGGTGTTCGGCCTGCGGCTGCTCGGGGTGGTGCTGACCGGCATGGGCCGCGACGGCTGCGCCGGCGCCGCGGCGGTGCGCGCCGCGGGAGGACGCGTGCTGGTGCAGGACGAGGAGAGCTCGGTCGTATGGGGCATGCCGGGGTCGGTGGCCCGCGCCGGGTTGGCGGACGAGGTCCTGCCCCTGGACCGAATGGCGGAGGCGATCGAGCGTCATGCCTGGCGCTGAGCAGGGGCGGCGTGAGGCGAGGGCTTGGAGGCTATTCGTCCTCGACGACGACGCGATCATCCTCAGCGCGCTGCGCCGCTCGCTCGCGCGCCGCGGCGCCGTGCACGCCTCCACCGAGTGGCGCGAGGTGGCGAACGCCCTGGTGCGGGCCCCCGCGGAGCCCTGGGCCTTCCGCGCCCTGGTGTGCGACCTGGAGATGCCCTCCCTGCGCGGAGACGCCTTCTGCCGGATCGCCCGCAAGCACCTGCCGGAGCTGACGGTGGTCCTGTTCACGGCCGTGCCCGAGCAGGCGCCGCCCGGCGTCGCGGACGCCGTGGTGCCCAAGTCAGCCAGCGTCTCGGGGCTGGTCGCGCAGCTGGAGCGGCTGCACCTGCTGCCGAGAGGTGAGGTGGCCCGTGGCTGAGGAGCGACCCCTGGAGGAGGACGACGACGAGGCCCGGGCGGAGGCCTTCCTGCGCGAGCTGGCGGAGGCGGCCTCGGCCGGCGGCGCCGGCGGCCCCTCGTCCCACCTCGAGGAGAGCCCCCGCCCTGCCCAGGACGAGAGCCTGCGCGACATCGTCCTCGACTTCGTGCTGGAGAGCCGCGAGGGCCTCGACCGCGTCGAGGGCGAGCTCATGGCCCTCGAGCAGGAGCCAGCCTCGCGGGAGCGGATCGGCGCCGTGTTCGCGGCGGTGCACACCCTCAAGGGCACCGCCGGCTTCCTGGGCTTCGGCCAGCTGGAGTCGCTGGCGCACGCCGGCGAGGACCTGCTGTGCGACCTGCGCGAGGGGACCCTGGCCTTCGACGCCGGCATCGCGGACGCCCTGCTCGCCATGGCCGACGCCGCCCGGCAGCTGCTCGATCGCATCGAGCGCGGCGAGGAGGAGGGCGACGTCGACCTGGCGCCGGTGCTGGCCGCCCTGCTGGAGCGGGGCGCCGGCGCGCCCGCCGCAGATCCAAGCGCTGCCCCCGCGGGCCTCCCCCTCGACGAGGCGGTCCCCCAAGGCGGCGGCGCCTCCGACGGCACCATCCGGATCCCGGTCGAGCTGCTCGACCGGCTCATGAACCCGGTGGGGGAGCTGGTGCTGGCGCGCAACCGCATGCTCCAGCACGCCGCGACCTCTCAGGATCGCACCCTCCTCGCCACGGCGCAGCGGCTCGACCTGGTGACCAACGAGCTGCAGGAGGGGGTCATGAAGACCCGCATGCAGCCGATCGGCGCCGCCTGGGCGCGCCTCCCCCGGCTGGTGCGCGACCTCGGCCGCCAGCTGGGCAAGCAGGTGCGGGTGGTGCTGGAGGGGCAGGAGACCGAGCTCGACAAGTCCCTGATCGAGGCGATCCGAGACCCGCTGACCCACGCCGTCCGGAACGCGGTCGGGCACGGCCTCGAGGCGCCGGCCGAGCGGCGCTCGGCAGGGAAGCCAGGGGAGGGCACGCTGACGCTGCGCGCGAGCCACGAGAGCGGACACGTCCTGGTAGAGGTCGAGGACGACGGCCGCGGGGTGGACCTGGCGCGCGTGCGGCGGCGGGCCATGGAGCTGGGCGTCCCCGGCGCCGCCGATGACCGCCTGGGCGAGCGGGAGCTGCTGCAGCTCCTGTTCACGCCGGGCTTCTCCACCGCCGACAGCGTCTCCAACCTGTCGGGGCGCGGCGTCGGCATGGACGTGGTGAAGTCGCGGATCGAGGCCAGCGGCGGCACGGTGGAGCTGAGCAGCGCCCCGGGGGTCGGCGCCACGCTGCGCCTCAAGATCCCCCTCACCCTCGCCATCGTGCCCGCCCTGCTGATCCTGGCCGGGGAGCAGCGGTTCGCGATCCCGCAGGTGAGCCTGCTGGAGCTGGTGCGCCTCGAAGGCGAGCAGCGGCGCGCGATCGAGCGGGTGCACGGCAGCCCGGTCTACAGGCTGCGCGAGCACCTGCTGCCGCTGGTCGACCTCGCAGGGCTGCTGCGGCTGGAGCTCGCGACGGCCGACGACGAGGCCGTGAACATCGTCGTCCTGCAGGCGGGCGAGCGCACCTTCGGCCTGATCGTGAGCGAGATCCTCGACACCGAAGAGATCGTCGTGAAGCCCCTCAGCCGCCAGCTCAAGGGCCTGGGCGTGTTCGCCGGCGCCACGATCCTGGGCGACGGCCGGGTCGCGCTGATCCTCGACGTCCCCGGGCTGGCGCCCCAGGCGCGGGTGGCCGGCGACCGGGAGGAGCGGCGCCGGCAGACAGCCGTCGCCGAGGAGCGGCCCGAGGAGACGGAGCGGCGGGAGCGCCTGCTGCTGGTCGGCGTCGGGACGCACGGTCGCGCCGGCCTCCCCCTCTCCGCCGTCGCCCGGCTGGAGGAGGTCGACCACGAGGCGATCGAGCGCTCGGGGCGGCGCGAGGTGGTGCAGTACCGGGGGCAGATCATGCCGCTGGTCCGCCTGACCGACGCCCTGGGCCTGCCCCGCTCCGAGCTGCCCGAGGGCGGACGGCTGGCGGTGGTCGTGTTCCGCCACGAGAGCCGCCTGATCGGCCTGGCGGTCGATCAGATCCTGGACGTCGTGGAGGAGCGGGTGGAGGTCGCCGCCGACCTCGGCGCGGACGGCCTGCTGGGCTCGGCGGTGGTCCAGCGCCGCGTCACCGACCTGCTCGACCTGCCGCGCATCGCCGCCTCCGCCGGGCTGACGGGGAGCGCCTCATGAGCGACAGGCAGCTGTGCACCTTCTACGTGGCGGGCGAGGCCTACGCCCTGGCGGTGGAGCGGATCCAGGAGGTCCTGCGCCAGCAGGAGCTGACGGTGGTGCCCCTGGCGCCGCCTGCCGTCAAGGGGCTGATCAACCTCCGCGGCGAGATCGTGACCGCCGTCGACCTGCGCGTGCAGCTCGAGCTGCCGCCGCGCCCCCCGGGCGCCGAGGCCATGAACGTCGTGCTCCGCGCGGACGGCGAGGTGGTGAGCCTGCTGGTAGACGAGATCGGCGACGTGGTCGAGGTCGACGCCGCGGCCTTCGAGGCGCCGCCCGACACCCTCTCGCCCCGCGCCCGCGCCCTGGTGCGAGCCGTGTGCAAGCTGCCGGACCAGCTCCTGCTGGTGCTCGACGCCGCCCGCGCGGCCGAGGTGACCGCGTGAACGAGGGGGCGGTGGACATCCCCGCCAGCAGCCGCCACCTCGAGCCCGAGCTGTTCGACTACGTGCGCGAGCTGTGCCGTCGGGACGCCGCCATGGCGCTGGGGGAGGACAAGGAGTACCTCGTGGTCGCGCGCCTCGGCGACCTGTGGCGGCGGCGCGGCTTCGCGTCGCTGGGCGCCATGCTCGACGCCCTCCGGCGCGGGGCGGCGCCGACGTCCCTGCGGGCGCAGGTGGTGGACGCCCTCACGATCAACGAGACGTCCTTCTTCCGCGACCACCACCCCTTCGAGGCGCTGCGGGCCGAGGTCCTCCCCGAGCTCCTCCGGCAGGCGCGGGGCCGGCGGCTGCGGATCTGGTGCGCGGCCTCCTCCACCGGACAGGAGCCCTACAGCGTCGCCATGCTGCTGCTGGAGCACTTCGCCGACCTGTGCCCGGACGGGGTCACGATCGACGCCACCGACCTCTCCCAGCGCGCGCTCCACTACGCGCTGCGCGGCGCCTACACCCAGTCGGAGGTGAACCGGGGCCTGCCGGCGCGCTACCTGGTGAAGTACTTCCGTCAGGCAGCCGGCCGCTGGTGGCTCAGCGAGGAGGTCCGGTCGCTCGTCGAGTTCCGGGCCATGAACCTCATGGAGCCCTGGGGGCGCCACGACCCCTACGACCTGGTCCTGCTGCGCAACGTGCTGATCTACTTCGACGAGCCGGACAAGGCGACGGTCCTGCGCCGCGTCCGCGAGGCGCTCGTCCCGGGCGGGGTGCTGGTCCTGGGCAGCTCCGAGGCGGCGCGCGCCTCCGACCCCGTCGGGGAGCGTGTCTGGGAGCGTCGGGGCGACTCGCGCACGTTCAGCTACCGCTCGCTGGGGGCGGCCCGGTGAAGCAGGGAGGTGGCGCGGTGGCGTCCGTGTGGGTGATCGACGACTCGTCGCCGATGCGCAAGATCCTGCGCCGCTACCTGCGCGAGCTCGGCTTCGAGCGGGTCGAGGACGCCCCTGACGGCCGGCAGGCCCTCGACCGCCTCCGCCAGGCCAGCGAGGCCCCCGACGCCGTCCTCGTCGACTGGAACATGCCGGTCATGAGCGGCCTGGAGTTCGTCCGGGCGGCCCGGCAGGAGGCGCGCCTGCGCGGCACCCGGCTGGTCATGGTGACCACCCAGGTGGAGCTCGCGAACGTGGCCCAGGCGCTCGAGGCGGGCGCCGACGAATACATCATGAAGCCGTTCACCAGCGAGGCGCTGGCCGACAAGCTCCGCCTCCTGGACGTGGTGCCGTGAGCGGCGGCGAGACCCAACCAGGAGGGGGAGCATGAGCGAGAACCGAATCGAGCCGGCGCCGGGCGGCGCCGGGAACGGCGGCGGCGCCAGCCCGGCCGCCGCCGCGGCGGCGCCCCTGGCGCCGGTCGACCTGCGGGCGCTGCTGGAGGGACCGCAGGGGGCGGCCCTGGCCGCGCTGCAGACCAACGTGTTCGTGGCGAACACGGAGCTGACCCTGGTGTGGATGAACGACCGGGCGCGCCAGACCCTGCGGCGGCTGGAGGCCGACGTCTACCAGGCCTTCCGCATCCGGGTGGCGGAGATCGAGGGGGGCTCGATCCACCGCTTCCACCGCGACCCGGGGCGCGTGGAGCGGATCCTGCGCTCCCCCAGCGCCCTGCCGCACGACGCCGAGTTCACCTTCGGCGACGTCACGCTCAAGACCAACATCAACGGCGTGTTCGGGCCCGGCGGGGAGCTGCTGGGGTTCATCGTCAACTGGGAGGACGTGAGCGAGAAGCTCCGCCTGGAGCAGGCGCAGGAGGCCGCCGCGGCCCGCGAGCGGGCTCAGGCCGAGGAGCTGGCGCGCAACGTGGAGGCGATCCTGCAGGACGTGCAGGCGGCCGCCGAGGGCGACCTCACCCGGCAGGTCTCGCTGGGGGGCGACGGCGCGATCGGGCAGGTGGGCGCCGCCCTGGCCCGCTTGCTGGGCGACCTGCGAGGCAGCGTGTCCGAGATCGCCAGCAACGCTCAGACCCTGGCGGCGGCTGCGCGCCAGCTCAACGACGTGAGCCAGACCATGTCCGGCAACGCCGAGGAGACGTCGATCCAGGCCAACGCCGTGTCGGCTGCCTCCGAGGAGGTCAGCCGCAACGTCGACACCGTCGCGACCAGCGCCGAGGAGATGAGCGCCAGCGTGAAGGAGATCTCCCGCAACGCCACCGAGGCGGCGCGGGTGGCGGCGAACGGGGTGCAGGTGGCGCGCTCGACCAACGAGACCGTGGCCCGGCTCGGGGAGAGCAGCGCCGAGATCGGGCAGGTGATCAAGGTGATCACCTCGATCGCCCAGCAGACCAACCTGCTGGCGCTCAACGCCACGATCGAGGCCGCCCGAGCCGGCGACGCCGGCCGCGGGTTCGCGGTGGTGGCGAACGAGGTCAAGGAGCTCGCCAAGGAGACCGCCCGGGCCACCGAGGACATCGGCAAGAAGATCGAGGCGATCCAGAAGGACACCCGCGGCGCGGTGGAGGCGATCGACCAGATCGGCGCGATCATCGAGCAGATCAGCGACATCCAGAGCACGATCGCCAGCGCCGTGGAGCAGCAGACCTCGACCACCGGCGCCATCGGCCGCAGCGTCCACGAGGCCGCCAAGGGCACCAGCGAGATCGCGGCGAACATCGGCGGCGTGGCGCGGGCGGCGCAGGACACCACCGTGGGGGCCAGCGAGACCCTGCGGGCGGCGGAGTCGCTGGCGCGGCTGGCGGTGGACCTGGAGGGGCTGGTGAAGCGGTTCCGGTATTAGGGCGGGAGGCCAGAGCGCTTCCGGTCGTGGCGAGGCGCAGCTGTCAGCCACCAGCCGTCAGCGATCGGAGTGACCTGTTCCGGGCGGAGTCCTCGCGTGGAGCTGAGCGAGAGCAGGTCACTCCAAGCTGATGGCTGACTGCTGAAGGCTCCTGCGCCGATCGCGGGAGCCGTGCGGCCCGCTTCCTCACATGAAGTCCCGCCGGTCCAGGCCGTGCCGCTTGATCTTGCGCAGCAGCGTGCGCCGGCTGATCCCGGCGGCCTTGGCGGTGGCCTGCATGCAGCCCCGGTGGGCCCGCAGGGCGCGCTCGAGGTAGCGGCGCTCCACCTCGCGCAGCTCCAGCTCCAGGGGCAGGATCGTCATGGGCTCGTCCTGCCCGCTCTCCAGCCGCCGCGCGCCGGTGGCGCGCTCGCTGGCGAGGAGCGGCGGCTGGTGGGACGCGTCCAGCAGGGCCTGGAAGTGGGCCGCGGTCAGGGTTCGGGCGGGCTGCGTGAGCAGCAGCCGCTCGGTGAAGTTCTGCAGCTGCCGGACGTTGCCCGGCCAGGCGTACTCCTCCAGGGCCTTGATGAACGTGGTGTCGCAGCTCGGCACCTCGATCCCGTGCTCGGCCGCCAGCTGATCGCGGAAGTGGCCGAACAGCAGCAGGACGTCCTCGGGACGCTCCCGCAGGGGTGGGACCACGATCCGGATCACGTCCAGCCGGTACAGCAGGTCCTCCCGGAAGCGGCCGGCGGCGACCGCCTCGTCGAGGGGTGAGCTGGTGGCGGCGAGCAGGCGCACGTCGACCGGGATCTCGTCGCTGCTGCCGACGGGTCGGATCGTTCGCTCCTGCAGCGCCCGCAGGGTGCTGGGCTGGGCGGTCATGGGGAGGTCGCCCACCTCGTCGAGGAACAGCGTGCCGCCGTCGGCGTGCTGGAACAGGCCCGTCTTGCGGTCGTGGGCCCCGGTGAAGGAGCCCTTCTCGTGCCCGAACAGCTCGGACTCGATCAGGGACTCGGGGACCGCGCCGCAGTTGACCGCCACGAACCGCCCCGGGCGGCCGGAGTGGACGTGAATGAACCGCGCCAGCAGGTCCTTGCCGGTGCCGGTCTCACCCAGCAGGAGCACCGTGGCTCGGGAGGGGGCGACCCGCAGGCAGGTCTCGATCACCACCTCCATCTTGGGGCTGGCGGTGACCACCCCCTCCTGGCGGGCGATCGCCAGGGCGGTCTCGGGCCCGCGGCGGCTGCGGCTGCGGGTGGCGCCCTCCACCGTGCACTGGGCGAGGAGGCCCTCCAGCTCGCTGCGGATCGCCGGCGACAGCCGCTCGCGCTTGAGCAGCCGGTTCACCCGGTCGGCCGCCGCCCGCAGCCGGCCTCCGGCGCCCGCCTCCTCGTGCGTCCGGTCGTGCCGGACCAGGGCGAAGCTGAGGGCCCTCGCCAGCCCGGGCCCGGTCATCTCGCGCTTGAGCCGGCAGTCCTCTGCGCCCGCCTGGACGCAGGCCACGGCCGTCTCCTCGTCCTCCCGGCCGGTCAGGACCACGATCGGGACGTCGCCGGCCGCCGCCCGCACCCGCCGGACGGCGTCGGCGCCCTCGGCGTCGGGCAAGCCCAGGTCGAGGAGCACCAGGTCGGGCCGCTCCTGCTCGAGCAGCCGGGACGCCTCGGTGAGGCTGCCGGCGCTGCGCATGGTGTAGAGCTCGCCGAGCTCGCTCTTGTGCAGCTCCTCCCGGAGGAGCGCCACGTCGTTCGGGTCGTCCTCGACCACCAGGATCGAGAGAGGAGCTGCCGCGGGGGTCGCCACTGTCGGACCTCCTGCCGCCGTCGCCGGAGTAAGGGGGCGCGCTCGCCCAGGGGAGTCGATCTCGCCTCTTGCGACCTCGGCCGGCGACGGCTCTGGCTACGGCCGCATGACGCAGGGGCGAAGACGAGCGGGGTGCCCGTGGTCGTCGACGTCCATCGTGGCAATGGAATGCAGATCGGCTTGTTTCGAGGAGATTCGGCGCCAGCGCCGCACGAGAGGGTGCGGTGGGCGCGGCTGCCCAGTGTGTCGGGACGGCCCAGTGTGTCGGGCCGGCCCGCCCTCACCGGACGCTCGTGGCCGGCCGGTCGCTCCAAGCGCTGTAACGGCGACCGTGCGCCGCGGGCACACCTCTTGCGCTTGGGAGTGCCGCCTCGACGTCCCGGGCGGGGCGCGGGGTCGAGCGACGAGGTGCTGGAGTGATCGCGACGCGAGAGGTTCTTCCGGAGCTGCGGAGGCGTGAGCAGGGGCGGGAGCCCGTCGAGGCCCGGCGCGTGCGCGCCCTGCGCGAGCTGCTGAGCCGGGGAGGCGACCCCCGGGAAGGGGCGCACAGGCTGCTGCGCAGCCTGTACCTGGACCCCGACGACGAGGTCGCGGAGCTCCGCCGCGCCCTCCGACGGTGAGCGCCCGCTCCCCGAAGGCCGAAGGTAGGATGCGCGGCCCCCACCACGGGGAGGAGCGCCAGCGTGTCCACCGAAGGCAGCAGCAGCGGATCCCGCGACTTCATTCGCCAGCGGATCGACGAGGACAACCGGACCGGCCGCTACGGCGGCCGGGTGCAGACCCGCTTCCCTCCCGAGCCCAACGGCTACCTGCACATCGGCCACGCCAAGGCGATCTGCGTCAACTTCGGGATCGCGCAGGACTACGGCGGGGTGTGCAACCTCCGCTTCGACGACACCAACCCCGTCAAGGAGGACACCGAGTTCGTGGAGGCGATCAAGCGCGACGTCGCCTGGCTCGGGTTCGAGTGGAACGAGGAGCGCTACGCCTCGGACTACTTCGAGCAGCTGTACGAGATCGCCGTCAAGCTGGTGAAGGACGGCAAGGCGTACGTCGACTCGCTGTCGGCCGACGAGATCCGCGCCCACCGGGGCACCCTGACCGAGCCGGGCAAGCCGAGCCCCTACCGCGACCGGCCGGTGGAGGAGAGCCTCGACCTGCTGGACCGCATGCGCAAGGGCGAGCTCCCGGACGGCGCGCACGTGCTGCGGGCCAAGATCGACATGGCCTCGCCCAACATCACCCTCCGCGACCCGACCATGTATCGGATCCGCCACGACGCCCACCACCGCACGGGCACGGCCTGGTCGATCTACCCCATGTACGACTACGCCCACGGCCTGTCGGACGCGCTGGAGGGGGTGACCCACTCCCTGTGCACGCTGGAGTTCGAGAACAACCGCCCCCTGTACGACTGGTTCGTCGAGGCGGCGGGCGTCGAGCTCCACCCCCAGCAGATCGAGTACGCGCGGCTCAGCCTCACCTACACCGTGCTCAGCAAGCGCATGCTGCTGCAGCTGGTGCGCGACGGCCACGTGGCCGGGTGGGACGACCCGCGCATGCCGACGCTCGCCGGCATGCGCCGGCGGGGCTACACGCCGGAGGCGATCCGCGCCTTCTGCGCCCGGGTGGGGCTGGCCAAGTTCAACAGCACCATCGACATGGCGCTGCTCGACCACACCCTGCGCGACGACCTCAACCGGCGCTCGCCGCGGCGCATGGCGGTGCTCGACCCGCTGCGGGTGGTGATCGAGAACTACCCCGAGGGGGAGACCGAGACCTTCGAAGCGGTCAACAACCCCGAGGACGAGGGCGCCGGAACGCGGCAGGTCCCCTTCTCGCGCGTCCTGTTCATCGAGCGCGAGGACTTCTTGGAGGACCCGCCCAAGAAGTTCTTCCGCCTGGCGCCGGGGCGCGAGGTGCGCCTGCG
>JAWLGW010000122.1:0-10647 GCA_041690735.1 Planctomycetota bacterium | reverse complement strand
GACGCCACGCCCCGCCGCAGGTGTCGTCTTCGAAGCGGGGAGTGTAGCCGGCCGGTCCGCCCTCCGGCGCTCGCGAGCGCCCCGCGCCCGCTCGCCTCACTTCGGTGACCCGCGGTCATGGACCCCGTTCAGCGCCCCCGCGGCGCCAGGGTCACGAGCACCTCGGCCCGGATCGCCTCGCCGCGGCCGACGGCGTCGAGCCCCTCGCCGGTCTTCGCCTTGAGGTTGAGCCGGCTGGGGGGGAGGCTCAGCGCCAGGGCCAGGGTGCGGCGGATCTCGGCCTTGTGCGGCTTGAGCTTGGGGCGCTCGGCGTGGACCACCGCGTCCACGTGGACCACCGCTAGCCCCTCGGCGGCGACGCCCTCCAGAGCCCGCGCCAGCAGCACCATGGAGTCGGCGCCCTTCAAGGCCGGGTCGTCGTCGGGAAACCACTCGCCGATGTCGCCCAGCCCGGCTGCGCCCAGCAAGGCGTCGATCAGGGCGTGTGTGAGCACGTCGGCGTCCGAGTGGCCGGCGAGGCCCTTGTCGTAGGGCACCTCGACGCCCCCCAGCACCAGGCGGCGACCCTCGACCAGGCGGTGGACGTCGGTGCCCAGGCCGACCCGCATGGCCACCGCGGGAGGGGCGGCGGGGGCGGGCGGCGGGGCGTCGCTGGCGCGCTCCAGCACCGCTCCCAGCAGGCTGCCCAGATCGCCCTCGGCCAGCGCCTGCTTGAGCCGGCTCACCGCCGCCCGCGCCTCGCCCAGAGTCTCGCCGGTAGAGGCCTCCACCTCGTCGCTCAGCCCTCGCACCACGTCGCGCACGCCGGCGGCGGCCCCCTTCAGCTCGCGCCGCAGGGCCTCGAGCGGCTCCTCGCCGGCTGGGCCCTCCGCAGCCACGCGGGGCGGCTGGCTCCGGCGGGTCCGCAGCAGCGGCTCGGCCCGCGCCAGGTCGGCGGCCGTGGTGACCTTGAAGTTGTCCTCGCTCCCCTCGACCACCACCACCGGCTGCCCCATGCGCTCGAGGGCGCTGGCCTCGTCGGTCACCTCCACCCCGGCGGCGGCGGCGTCGCGCAGGGCGGCCAACAGGACCTCGCGCTCCGCCACCTGCGGCGTCTGGGCGCGCCAGATCAGCTGCCGAGGGACCGTCTCCTGTACGCGCCCCTGCTCGTCCACCCGCTTGAGCGTGTCGCGGGAGGGGACCGCCAGCAGGGCGGCGCCCACGGTCCGGGCCCGCTCCAGAGCGCGGGCCGCGTCGGCCGGCGCCAGCAGGGGGCGCGCCGCGTCGTGGACCAGCACGAACCGCCCCGCCCCGGCGCGCGTCGCCTCGACGCCGCGCTGGACCGAGTCCTGCCGGCGCTCACCCCCGGCCACGAATCGCGTGGCGCCCGCCGCCCGCAGCGCGGCGCCCAGGGGGCCGTCGGCCACCGGCGCCAGGTCGTCGGGGTGCAGCACCACGACCACCTCGTCGACTCCCGCCGTGGTGGCCAGCGCCCAGGTGGTCCACACGACCATGGGGTGCCCGGCCAGGGGCAGGAGCGCCTTGTTCGGGCCGTCGGGGCCCAGGACCTCCCGCAGCCGAGCGCCCACGCCGGCCGCGACCACGATCCCGCTGGCGTCGCTCACCGGGCCACCCTCATGAGGTCACCTGGGGTGGCGCGGGGGCCTCCGCCTCCGTGGGGTCGGGGGCCCTCTCCTCGGGCGGCACCTCCGCCTCGTCGGCGTCCGCAGGCTCCTGCGCCTCTTCGCGCTCGACCCGCCGGGCGAAGACCAGCTGACCGGCGGCGTTCTGGATCGAGGAGGTGACGCGCGCCTGCACGACCTTGCCCTTGAGCTGACGCGCGCCCTCGACCACCACCATGGTGCCGTCCTCCAGGTAGCCGACGCCCTGCGCCGGGCCCTCGCCCTTACGGGCGATCTTGAGCCGCAGCGTGTCGCCCGGCACGTACTGAGGCCGCATGGCCTGCGCGATGGCGTTGAGGTTGAGGGTGGGGACCCCCTCGAGCTCACAGACCTTCTGGAGGTTGAGGTCGACGGTCACCAGCTTGCCCTCGCGGGCCTTGGTGACCTCGATCAGGCGGCGGTCCACCTCGGCCTCCACCGCCTGGTCCTGCGTCTCGAGCAGCTCCACCTCCACGCCGGGCAAGGCGCGGAGGGCCTTGAGGCGGTCGAGCCCGCGGCGCCCCCGCTCCCGCCGGCCGCGATCGTTGGAGTCGGCGATGTGCTGCAGCTCCTCCACCACGTAGCGCGGCACCACGAACGGCGCGTCGAACAGGTCGCCGCTGGCCAGGTCCACGACCCGCCCGTCGATGATCGCGCTGGTGTCGAGCACCAGCGGGTGAGGGCCCCGCCCCTGCCGCTGGAACTCGACGTACGGGACGATGAACCGGAAGTCGTCCTTGGTTCGCAGCAGGTAGGCCGGCCCGAGGTAGCAGAAGATCACGGTCAGGGCCAGGCGCATGCCCTTCTCGGTGTCGCCCGTGAACTCCCCCATGAGGGACACGATCCCGATCATGAAGATGTGGGCGGCGAGGAAGCCGACCAGCAGGCCGAACACGATCGCCGACACCGTCGAGACCGAGCTGCGGGCGATCGCCAGGGCGTCCACCCCCACCACCACCAGGGCCAGGACCAGCGCCACCACCATGGCGGCGAACTCGTACTGGGGGTTGTCGCCCAGGCGGGCCAGGTAGGCGCCGAGCCCGGTCGCGCACAGGACGAACATCGTGCGCAGGGTGAGCAAGGGGATGTCGAGGTTCTTCGGTGGGTGGGTCAACTCGCTCACATGGGCTCGAAGGGCGCGAACAGCTTCTGATGCTCCCGCTGGGCGTAGCGGTCGGTCATGCCGGAGACGTAGTCGCACACTCCGCGGTGCACGCCCGCCCGGTCGACCCACTCCTGGTATTCCTCGGGCAGGAGGTTGGGGTGGGCCACGTACTCCTCGAACAGCGCCGAGAGCAGCCGCTTCCCCTTCTCCACCTGCCGCTCCACGCGGTAGTCCCGGTACACCCGCCGGTGGAGGAAGGCCTGCAGCTCGCGCTTCCGCTCCAGGGCGGCCTCCGAGAGGGTGACCAGGGGGCGAGCGGAGGCGGCGTGGGCGCGCACGTCCTCGAGGGAGCGGATCCCCTCCTCCTCCAGACGGCGACGGCTGGCCTCGATCAGGTCGGCCACCTGCCGCCCCATGAGCGCGCGGATCGCCTCCTGACGACGCACGCGCTCGGCGCGGTCGGCGCCCGCCCCGACCGCCTCCATCGCCGCCTCGACCTCGGCCCCGGCCTCGTCCCACACCTGCAGCCCGCGCAGGTCCTCCAGGCGGACCAGGCCGGCCTTGAGGGCGTCGTCGAGGTCGTGGTGGTCGTAGGCGATCCCGTCGGCCCAGTCCGACACCAGGAACTCGAGGAGGGGCCCCTCGCGCAGGTCGAACACCTGCTCGTAGCCCAGCGCCCGCGCCGTCTCGGAGTCGCGACGCTTCCAGATCCCCTCCCGGACCTCCCGCGTCAGGTTGAGGCCGCGGAAGCGCGTGTAGCGCCGCTCCAGCAGGTCGACCAGGCGCAGGGCCTGCGCGTTGTGCTCGAACCCCCCGTGGTCGATCATCAGGGCGCGCAGCGCGCGCTCGCCCGCGTGGCCGAAGGGCGGGTGCCCGATGTCGTGGGCCAGCGTGACGGCCTCGGCCAAGTCCTCGTTGAGGCGCAGGGCGCAGGCGACCGCCCGAGCGATCTGGGCGGCCTCGAGGGTGTGCGTCAGCCGGGTGCGGTAGTAGTCGCCCTCGTGATTGACGAACACCTGCGTCTTGTACTGCAGGCGCCGGAAGGCGCGGGAGCGGACGATCCGCTCCCGGTCGCGCTGGAACGCGGTGCGGAGCTCGTGCTCTGGTTCGGGGTGGGCACGACCGGCCGAGGCGCGGCTCGCCATGGCGTAGGGCGCCAGCCAGTCGGCCTCGCGGGCCTCGAGCTCTTCGCGCCGCGCCATGGACCTCCCCGGGGCCGCCGGCCCCTGGCGCCGCGGCGGCCGCAGCGCGGCGGCCGCAGCGAGCGCCGCGCGCCCTACTCGGAGAAGGGCTCCTCGCTGAACTTGTCGCGCTTCTCCTCGACCTTGGCCCACTCGTCGGCCTCGGGCAGCCCGTCCTTCTTCTCGGAGATGTTGGGCCACTCCTCCTGGAGCCGCTCGGCGATCTCCAGGTACTCCTTCCACTTCTCGGGCAGGTCGTCCTCGGAGAAGATCGCCGTCGTCGGGCACACCGGCACGCAGGCGCCGCAGTCGATGCACTCCTCGGTGTGGATGATGAGGAAGTTCTTGCCCTCGTAGAAGCAGTCGACCGGGCACACCGCGACGCACTCGGTGTACTTGCAGTTGATGCACGGCTCGGCGACGACGTGGGTCATCTGACTCTCCTTGACCTCAGGGTCTCCCCGAGGTCCTGCGTGAGGGGACAATGATAC
Source organism: Planctomycetota bacterium (assembly GCA_041690735.1). Lineage (GTDB taxonomy): Bacteria > Planctomycetota > J058 > J058 > J058 > JAWLGW01. The sequence continues at coordinate 6,230 of JAWLGW010000122.1, read as the reverse complement.
CGATGCCCTAGGACGGTGCCAGGCCGAGGGGGCGGGGAAGCTCGCGCCCTCCAGGGGAGGGATTCTGGGGGGGAGGCTGTCGCAAAGCCCAGGGAGCGCCTCGCGACGAGGCACTATCGAACACGGAGTATCAACAGGGAATATCAACGAGAACAGCGAACGGCTCGTCCTCCGAGACCTGACTGCGTTGCCTACAGCGGAGCCATTCCCTGCTCCCATTCTCTGTTTGCTGTTGATATTCCGTGTTCGATCTCTTCGGGCTACGTGGCTGCCTGCTACGACAGCCTCGGGGGCGGAGCCCCCCAGAAACCACACCGACCTATTTGGCCCGCAGCGCCACCAGGGTGATGTCGTCGTGGGGGTCGGCCTCGCCGCGGAACTCCACGATCGCCGCCAGGATGCGCTCGCACAGGGTCTTGGGGTCGTCGGTGCCGTGCTGCTTGACGAGGTCGACGGTGGTGTCGAGGCCGAACTCCTGGTGGAGGAGGTCCATGGCCTCGGTGACGCCGTCGGAGTACAGGACGACCTGGTCGCCGGGCGCGAGGTCCAGCGCCTCCTCCTTGTACATGGCGCTGGCCTGCTTCAGCACGCCGCCCGCCACGCCGCCCGCCTTGATCTTCTCCACGTCGCCCGTGGCGGCGCGGTAGATGATCAGGTGCTCGTGACCGGCGGCCGCGTAGCGCAGCGTGCGGGCGGCGGCGTCCCACACCAGGATGTTGAGGGTCATGAACATGCCGCGGGGGATGTCGCGGCACAGCATGACGTTGAGCGACCGCAGGATCGGCAGGGGCGACTCGGGCACCCCCTCGTGCTGGACCAGCGAGCGCAGCGCGCTACGCGCCATGGCCATCACGAGGCCCGCGCCGACGCCCTTCCCGCTGACGTCGCCGACCGCCACCGTGATCGAGTCCTCGGTCCCCTCGTGCGGGATGAAGTCGTAATAGTCGCCGCCGACCTCGAGGGCGGGGATCAGCAGGCCGTGCATCTCCAGGCCGTTGATCGGCGGCACCTCCTTGGGGAGGAGGTCCATCTGGATCCGCGAGGCGATGTTGAGCTCGTGGGACAGCCGCTCGCGCTCGCCCGCCTCGAGGTACAGCTTGGCGTTGACGATGGAGACGGAGGCCTGACCGCACAGGCTCTCGACGATCTCGAGGTCCGACTCGTCGAACTCCTTGTTCGACTGCTGCGAGTCGACGTAGACGATCCCGATCACCTCGTCCTTCTCGGTGAGCGGGACGCACATGATCGACTGCAGCTCCATCTGGACCATGGAGACCGACAGGTCGGCGCCGATCGCCTCCTTCATGATCTGCGACTTCTTCTGGTCGATCGCGCGCTTGGCCAAGGTCATGGAGACCTTGAAGTGCTCCTCCGCCAGGCTGCGCTTGCGCGCGTCGCGGCCGACCTTGAACGACAGCTTCTTCTCGCCGCCCTTGGGCCCCTCCAGCAGCATGATGAAGCCCCGCTGCGCCCGGGAGATCTCGACCACGTGGTCGACGATCAGGACCAGCAGGTCCTCGAGGATCAGCGTGGAGGCGATCGACTGGCCCACGCCGTACAGCTTGGTGATGTTGTCCTTGAGGCGCAGGATCTGGCTCTTGTCCTGCTCGCCCTTCTGGAAGATCTGGGCGTTCTCGAGGGCGATGCCCGCCTGCCCCGCCAGCTGGTCGAGGAGCTGCAGCTGCCCGTCCCCGATGGAGGCGGCGGCGCCCGCGTCCACGTAGACCGCGCCGCCCACCCGCTCGTTGCCGTCGAGCCGGCGCCCGAACTTGAGCGGCGCGCACAGGACGTGGCGCCCGCCCGCCTCCTGCGGCCCGAGCCGGCGGGCCTGACCGGCCTGGAGGACCTGCATGATCAGCTGGCGGATCGCCGCCGACTGGGCGATGGCGCCCTGCTCGATGCCGACGCCGCCCTTGAAGCGCAGCTTGCTGCCCTCGGCCATCATGAGGAAGCCGCGCTCGGCCCCGGTGACGGCCAGGGCGGAGTTGACCATGGCCCCGAACAGCTCCTGGGGCTGCAGGATCGACGCCAGGTGGAGGAAGTGCTGGACGACCACGCCGTCGGCGGGGGCGGCGACGACGCCGGCGGCGGGCGGTCCTCCGCCGCGGCCGGCGCTCAGAGCCCCGCCGTTGGAGGTCAGCGCCTCGATGAGACGGTCGACCTGGTTCGAGACGTGCCGCAACGCCTCGAAGCCCTGGTTTCGGCCTTGTTGCACCCCAAGCCCCTCCACGTCCAGGGACGGGGGCAGTCTAGCAAATCGTCTGGGGCCAAGCTCTTGGGGGAGGAGGAGCGCCCCTGAGGTGCTCCGCGACCGGACGGCTTGCCCTTATCGTGGTGGGGCCGCGTGTGACCCCTGGTGGAAGAGGCCGGGCGATGGACCGTTCTGGAGAGCATGAGCCTCCCCTCTCGGAGCTGGTGGCGCGCGCCTGCGAGGACGACGCGCCGGCCCAGGCGGCGCTGTTCGAGCGCTACCGGGGGTTCGTGCACCGGCGGCTGGCCGCGAGCCGCCGGCGGCGGAACTGGTTCTGGCTGGACGACCTCGACGACGCGGTGCAGGAGACCTTCATGCAGTTCTTCGCCGCCCTGCGGGAGGGGAAGTTCCGCTACGAGAGCGAGCGCCGCCTGGAGGGGTTCCTGGTGCGGACGGCCTGGTTCGTCAGCATGAACCTCAAGGACAAGCACCGGGGCGCCGAGGTCTCGCTGTACGACCCCGACGAGGGGGGGCTGCGCTTCGACCTGCCGGCCTGGGCGGACGCGGTGTTCGACCGCCTCGAGCGGCGAGACTGCCTGCGGATGCTGGCCTCTGCCGTGGCCGAGCTGAACCCCAACCGGCGGGAGGTGGTCGAGCGGACCCTGCTGGGGCAGCGAGTGCGGGACATCTGCGCAGCCACCGGGCGGACATCGGCCTCCGTCTCGGGGCTCAAGTTCAACGCGCTGGTCGAGCTGCGCGAGCGGCTGGCGGCCCAGGGCTTCGTCGAGCGGTGCGGCGAGCTGTTCGGCCTCGTCGCGGCGGAGGAGTGAGCGCCATGGGCCAAACCGACCACCCGAGCGACGCGGACCTGCTGGCCACGGCCGAGGCCGGCCGGGACGCCGTCGCCGCCGGACCCGCCGCCGACCACCTCGCCGAGTGCGCCGCCTGCCGCGCGCGCCTGGCCGCCTACCGCTCCGCCGCCCAGCTGCTGGCCGAGGCGTCGCCCGCCGGGCGCGCCTACTGTCCGCCGCGCGCCGCCCTGATCGACGCGAGCCTCAGCGGCGAGCAGGCCCTGGGACGCGACCGTCACCTGGCCGCCTGCCCCCTGTGCGCGGAGGACCTCGCCGACCTGCGGGCGCTGGAGGTCGAGCCGGCGCCGGGCGCGCTCGAGACCGTCCGCGGGCGGGTGGTGCTGGCCCTCGAGGCGGTGACCCGGCGCGCGCTGCAGCTGCTCGAGGCGACCTTGCCGCCCGTCCCGACCCCCGCCCTGGCGCCGGCGCGCGGCGAGGGGGCCGGCAGCGACGGGGGGCCTCCGGTGGCCGTGCAGGCGGTGTTCGGCGACGGCGCCCTGGAGCTGACCTGGAGCGCGGCGCGGGGGGCGGTCGACCTGCGCGCCGTCGCCCGCGGCGCGGCGCCGCGACCCTACCGCCTCGAGCTGCGGGATGCCGCCGGCGCCCCGCTGGAGAGCCGCGCTAGCGACGAGCAGGGGGCGGTGTCGCTGACCGACCTCGAGCCGGGCTGCTATCGCCTGGCTGCCTTCGGCCCTCAGCGGGCGCAGCCCGAGCTGGAGGTGGAGCTCGAGCTGCGGGCGTAGGGGGGCACGAGCGGCCGAGGCTGTCGTAACAGGCAGCCGTGTAGCCCGAAGAGAGATCGAACACGGAGTATCAACAGCAAACAGAGAATGGGAACAGGGAATGGCTCCGCTGTGGGCAACGCAGTGAGGTCTCGGAGGACGAGCCGTTCGCGGTTCTCGTTGATATTCCCTGTTAATGTTCCGTGTTCGATAGTGCCGCTCGCGAGGCGCTCCCTGCGCTTTGCGACAGCCTCCTCCGCGGTCTCTCCCTCCCATTGGACGGAGCGCCGCCGCGCCGCTATAGAGGGGGTAGGGGCGCAGCCTCGGGCGGGTCGGCATGGATCGGCGGCTATCGGACTCGAGCATTCACGTCTCGGACTACGGGCGATTGTTCGACGAGACGCTCCACTCCTCGGCCGAGATCTGCCTGTACGATCACCCCGCCCTGCGCCAGATCAAGCAGGACCAGCAGCCGCGGTTCCGGGTGTTCATGACCCGGCTCGAGCCCCGCTACCGCCTGTACGCCGACGCGGCCATGACCAAGGCCGTCGGCTACTCGCGCGAGGTCGCCGAGTGCATGATCGCGGAGGGCCAGCCGCCTCAGGTGGCGGAGGCCTTCCTGTTCGACGCCACCTCGGTGGGGCAGATCATGTGCCTGGGCGTGGGGCGCTTCCCACACAACCAGCTCCGCCCCTACGTGGGCGAGGACATGGACCGCTACTACGACGAACCGGACGTGCTGGACCCGGCCTGCATCTGCGGGCAGATCTCGCGGGACCACGGGCTGGTCTTCATGGACGGCGAGGGCAAGGTCAAGTTCCGCGACTTCGGCACCAAGAAGAAGGGCTCCCGCAGCGGCTCGAAGAACGGCACCTGGATCAACGGCGAGTACCGGGTGCAGAACCAGGTGTTCGACTGGCGCGAGGGGGACTACCTGGGGGTCGGCGGCCGGGTGTGGGTCCGCCGCGCCGGCGAGCTGGTCAAGGAGCACGTGTTCAAGCTCCGCTACGAGCGGGTGGACGACGACGACGACCTGATCGGGCCCGCGCGGGACTGAGGGTCTGGCCTGCCTATGCTGATCCAGGGGGAGGCGTCGCGCGGAGTGGGCGCGGTGGCAGGGGTGGTCCCTCCGGGCGGCCCAGGGGCGGTCGCGATCCTGGTGCCCGACCTGGACGCCCTCGGCGGCATGGAGCGTCAGGCGGCCGCCCTCGCCCCCCGGCTGGTCGCGCGCGGCAGACCGGTGGCCGTGTTCACCTGCCCCTCGCCGGGCGCTCGACGACTGCTGGTCCCCCGGCGCGAGGACCGCGGCGACGTGCCGGTGGTGTGGTTGCCGCGGCGGCTCTTCGAGCCGTTGCTGCCCCTGCTCCTGGAGGCGGGTCGCTACGAGTGGCTGTACGCGGTGGGGCTCATGATGGGCGCGATCGGCGCTCGGGTGGGCCCGATCGTCGGCGCTCCGCTCGCCGTTCAGCTCCCCTGCGGGGGGCCATACGGCGACATGGCGGACCTGGCGCGGCTGTGCCCGGCCGACCGCAGCGCGGTGGCGCGCGACCTCTCCCGCGCCACCTTGGTGGCCATCAGCGCTGAGATCCGCGCCGAGGTCCTCGCCGCCGGGTTCCGGCCGGAGCAAGTGGTCACGATCCCAAACGGCGTGGACTGCGCCGGCGTCGCGGCGGCGCCCCCGGTCCAGCCCTGCGGACCCGGCGTCCGCACCGTGCTGTTCGCGGGCCGGCTCCACCCGCAGAAGGGGCTCGAGGTGCTCCTGGACGCCTTCGCGCGCGTGACGGCGGGGACGCCTGACGTCCGCCTGGTCCTCGCGGGCGAGGGGCCGCTGCGGCAGGAGCTCGAGCGCCAGCGCGACGCGCTCGGGCTGTCGGGGCGCCTGGTGCTCCTCGGCCGGCGAGACGACGTGTGGGGCCTGCTCCGCGGCGCGACCGTGTCGGTGCTGCCTTCGCGGGCGGAGGGCGTCTCGGTCGCGCTGTTGGAGGCGCTCGCGGCCGGCTGCCCGACGGTCGCCTCGCGCATCGCACCCAACGAGGAGGTGCTCGCGCCGCCGGAGGGTGCAGCGGCCGGGGTGCTGGTGGAGCCGGGGGACGCCGAGGCGCTGGCGGAGGCCCTCCAGCGCCTGCTCAGGGATCAGGCGGCCCGAGCCGCGCTGGCCGACGCTGGGCGCGCTCGGGTGCGCGCCGCCTACTCGCTCGACGCCGTGGCTGCCGCGTACGACGCGCTGTTCGAGCGGCGCGGCGACCGTCGCCGAGCGCGCTTGATCCGGTTCTCGGCGCGCTACGCTAGGGCCCGCCTCGCGGACCTGGAGCGCGTGGCCCGCCGCTGGTCGGGAGGGAACCGCTGACGCTGCCGCCCGACGTGACCGTGTTGACCCCGGCCTACCAGGTCGAGGCGACCCTGCGCGCCGCTCTGGAGCACGTGCTGGCGCAGGAGACCGACCGCTCACTGGAGGTCCTGGTGGTC
>JAWLGW010000121.1:0-10661 GCA_041690735.1 Planctomycetota bacterium | reverse complement strand
CGGCAGATGAGCCGGACCTGGCTCCGGAGACCCTGATGAGCCGGACCTGGGGCTGTTCGCGGACCAGGAGATCCTCGAGGTCGAGGTGCGGCGAGTGGGCGACACCCTGACCGTGCGTCGCGGCGAGGTGGAGCTCGATCGCCGGACCCTGAAGGACGGCGAGCTGGAGCAAGTGCGGCTGGGGGTGCTGCTCCAGGACGCCCGGGCCATCGTCACCCTGGATATCGAGGGGACGGTCGACGCCGAGGGGCTGTAGCGGCGGGGGGCGAGCCCGATCCGAGTCAGACTTCAGGTTCTGGTGGCACCTCCGCGGTACGAACGGGACCCCACTTCGGAAGCGCGCGACTTGTACGCAGGGCTGCTCGGGCACGGCGCTCGCGATGGAGGCCAGCACGCGAAGCGGGTGCTCGCCGATCGAACCAGGGGGACGAAGCGACGTCCTCACTCCGGCGGCCGCCCTCGACTCGCACACCTCCTTCCTTCCTTCCTTCCCGAACGACCCCGGCTGCGTTGGCCGGGGTCGTTCGTTTAAAGAAGCGGTTAGCTGTTAGCGGTCCGCTAACCGCTAACCGCCGGGGCGCGAACCGACTCGCCTCGGGTGCGGCTCGCTCGTCCGAATCTGGCGAGACGAGCGCGAGACCGATCTCTTTCCGCGACGGGATCGCGGAACTTGTGGCTGGGGCGCCTCGGGCACGGCGCTCGCAATGGAGGAGCTCACGCGAGCCGGGCGGCTCCGACTCGAACCCCGAGGGCGAACCGACGCCCTCAGCTCCGGCAGCCGCTCGCCGACGCAACCAACTCCCTCCTTCCTTCCGACGACCCCGGCCTCTCGGCCGGGGTCGTTTTTTTTGGTTTTGCGGGTCCTGGACCTCGCGGTTCTCTCCCTGCACTTGCGTGCGAGCGTGGAGGTGTGGAGCGCGACGACCTGGACCACCGCTTCGATGCCGACCCGGGCGCGTTCGTCGAGCGGGTCAGCCGCCTCTCGGGCGAGGTGCTCCCGGGCCCGATTCGCCCCGAGGAGCTGCTGGTGGGGGCGCACCGCGACGTGGCGCCTCTGGACGTCCTGGTGCGCGCCGTGTCGGCCCTCGCCGCGGAGGCGATCGGCAGCGAGCGGCCCGTGCGACCGGTCACCCGGCGCGTCCGCCAGGTGGCGCGCAGGGTGCGTCGCCGCCTGGCGGGCCTGGTGGGCGAGGAGCGCGCCCGCGGGGTCGTGCGTCGCGCGCTGGGCTACGACGAGCCCCTGTGGACCTTCCGCCTGCGGCGAGAGTGGGCGCGGCACGAGGGCCGCGACCGGGCGCGGCGCGCGCGGGCGCGGGAGGAGGCCGAGGAGCAGCTCGCCGCCCTGCGACGCCGAGGAGAGGGTCTGCGGGTGCTCGTCACCGGGGGCAGCGGGTTCATTGGGCAAGAGCTGCTGACCCGCCTGGCCCGCGAGGACGAGGTCGCCGAGGTGATCGTCCTGCTGCGGCCCAAGCAGGTGCGTGACCGGGTCACCGGCGAGGTCGTCGCGACCCGCTCGCCTGCCGAGCGGGGGGAGGAGCTGCTCGGCCTGCTCGACCTCGGCCACCTCCGCCACCGCTTCCGGTTCGTCGCGGGCGACATCGAGCAGCCGCACCTCGGCCTCGCCGAGGGCGAGCTGGAGCGGCTTCGGCGCGAGGCGACCCACGTGCTCCACGCCGCGGCCAGCGTCTCGTTCGACGACCCCTACGAAGCCTGCTTCCGCGCCAACGTCCTCGGCACGCGCCACGTCCTCGACGTGGTCCGCGACCTGCAGACCGCGGGGGCGCCCTTGGTGGCGTGCCTGTGCGTCGAGACCTCGTTCATTCACGGGCGTCGCAGCCGCGGCCTCGCGCGCGAGGACCGCGTCGAGTTCCCCGACCACTACTACAACAACTACTACGAGGTGACCAAGGCGTTCGCCTCGCTGGAGAGCGAGCGGGCGGTGGTGGTGGAGGGCCTGCGCGTGTCCCAGCTGTGCCCGGCGATCGTGATCGGCGAGGCGCGCACCGGCAACAACCGCGGCGACACCAAGGTCCTCAACGCGCCGATCAACCTGGTGGGGCGGGTGCGGCAGGCAGCGGCCGAGGAGGGCCGGGGACCGCTGCTGGCCCGCCCGCAGGCGTGGCTCCTGGGGCAGGTCGCCGCCGTGTTCCCCGGGCACCCCTCCGCCGAGATCGACCTGGTGCCCGTCGACCGGGTGGCCGCCGGGATCGTGGCGGCCCTCACCCGCCCGGCGGCGGTGGGGGAGCGGATCCACCTGGCGACCGACCGGCGGATCACCACGGGCCGGATCCGCGACATCGTCCACGAGGAGCTGGGGGTGCAGGTCGCGCTGGCCGAGCCGACGCTCCACCGCACCGTCGGCATGCCGCTGGTGACCCGCCTCCTGGCCGCGTCAGGGCAGGACCGGCTGGCGCAGGGGCTCGGCCGCTTGACCGCCGTGTTCGGCGGCTACGGCGAGCGCGGTCAGCCCCGGCACGAGGTCGGCAAGGACGTGTCGATCCTCGGTCTCCCCCTCCCGCGCCCGGACACCGAGCAGGCCTTCCGCATGCTGTGCCGCCACAACCGGTACGTGCAGGAGTTCGGCCGCGTCCGCGACCCTCGCGAGCTGGCCCGCCGCGAGGGGGTGTGGAGCGCCTTCTGCGACGCGGTGGAGCGCGGCCGCCGGGCGCCACCGGGCGCGCTGCCGCCCGGCGCCTTCCGGCGGGAGCTCAACGCCCGCCTCGACCTGGGCCGGTTCGAGCTGCTGGGGACGGCCTCGCTCCGGAGCGCGGGTTAGTACCAGCCGCCCTTCTGCCGCGCCGGCGCCAGGTTCACGTCGGCGTCCCCGACCTCGGCCTCGCCGCACACCACCGTGAGGCGCGGCAGGGGGAGGCGGCGCGACACGCGGTCGGGGATCCCCGTGCCGCCGCCCTCCATGTGCGCCCGCCCGGCCACCACCAGCATGCGCAGGCCGGGGCGGCGGTCGCGCAAGAACACGTCGCACACCGAGGCCGCCATGGTCTCGTCCCACACCGTGAACGCCTGGTAGAAGCGCTCGCGGATCTCCTCGGGCATGGGGTGGACCTGCTGCAGCTGCGCCTCGAGGCGCGTCCGGTGGGACGGGTCGCGCAGCTCGAGGCGCGGCAGCTGCGCCACCTCGTCCGGCTCGAGCCCCGCCAGGCCCACCTGGCGGACCCGCCGGACCAGGTCGCGCTCGGCGTTGAGGGCCACCACCGGGATCCCCCGCTCCCGGCACAGGGCGAACAGCGGCCGGTAGGCCTCCCAGTCGTGGTTCCACACCCGCTTCCAGTCGACCGCTGCGGGGAAGGCGTCCACGTCGATCTCGCCGGCGTTGAACCGGTCCAGCACCGGCTGCAGGCTGCGGGGGAAGTACTCGCACCCCAGGACCACCGGGCCGGCAGCGGCCAGGTGCGCCAGCAGGTCGCGCTGCAGCAGGTGGTGCGCCCGGGTGCCGTGCTCCTCGCCCACGTACACCACCCGGGCGTCGCGGGCCCGACGGCTGAGCTCGGCGAAGACGATCGGCTGCCCGTCAGCGAGGAGCCGGCGCTCCTCGGTCGCCCCGGCGTCCTGTCCGTGGACGGCGGCGGGCAGGGTGAGGCAGCGCAGGACGCGCAGCACCGGACGCAGGTCCGGCATGGCCCCCGCCAGGGTGTGGAGGGGGCCGACCTTACTCGATCCGCAGGCTACTTACCGCGCTTGCCGCGGTCGTGGGGGAGGAACAGCTCCACGGTCCCCTGACTCACCGAGCCGTCCGCCCACTCGCACTCGACGGTGATCGTGTAGGTCCGGCCGTCGCCCCGGCCCGAGCGCTCGGCCCGCAGCAGCAGGGTGCCCTCGCCGTCGGGCGTCCAGTCGCCGGTCACCTGCCAGTCGCAGTCCGTGTTGCCGTCGCCGAGCCCGTTGAGGTCCTCGCTGCTGGTGACGGCCAGGACGCACACCCGCTCGGGCAGCTCCACGCCCGCGGGCACCGCGACCCCGTAGCGCACGTCGACCATCTTGTGGTTCGGCACCCAGTCCACCGTCGCGCGCGCCTCGAACGTCCGCTCCGGAGGCGGCTCCTCGGGCTCCTCGGGCGGCTCCTCGGGCTCCTCGGGCGGCTCCTCGGGCTCCTCGGGCTCCTCGGGGGGCTCCTCGGCAGGGGGATAGACGGTGCGGGTCGTCGAGGTCTCGCCGCGCACCCGCCACACCCGGTAGCCGAGGCTCTTGCTGTCGAAGGAGCGCACGTCGCTGGCGAGGTCGAAGGAGACCACCGCCGCCTGCCCCGTGGGGTTGACCACCAGGCTGGTGCTGGTCCAGTACAGCCCGAAGAACACGTTCGAGAAGGGATGACCGCTGGGCAGCGGCGCCCGGCTGCGGCTGTAGTCCAGCAGGCTGCGCAGCTCGCGGGCGTTGGGGAGGCGCCAGTCGCCGTGGCCGAGCAGCAGCTCGGCGTTGCCGATCGCGACCGCGTCCAGGGCGGCCTGCCAGCCGAGGGCGCCGTCGAGGTCCGCGTCCTGCGTCCACATGAGGCCGGTCAGCTCGTCGGTGACGGTGCCGTCGCCGTTGTCGGTGAACCGATCGGCAGGCCAGGCCAGACCCGCGTCGGCGTCCCCGTCGTCGCCCGCCTCCAGCGACATCGTCCACCCGGTGCGCGGCAGCTGAATGGCGCCGGCCGAGCCCGAGTCGCGGCAGGCCCACACGTGCTGCTGGGCGGTGGGCGAGCTGACGAGGGTGCGGGCGGTGCCGAACGACTTGACCAGCCGCAGCGAGGGCTGGCCGGTCGAGTCGAGCACCGGCGTGGAGGTCCAGTAGCCCCACTGGTCCGTGAAGGAGAACTGCAGGTCGTTGAACGGCGCGTCCACCGGCAGGGCCGGCCCCGCCTGGCCGTAGTCCAGCAGGCTCTCCAGCTCGTGAATGTTGGGCAGGCGCCAGTCGAGGTGCCCGCCGGCGCCGAGGCCGGCCACGAAGGTCAGCGCCTCGGTCCAGGTGCGGGTGGCGCTGGCCGCGAGGGCGTCCTGGGTCCACATGAGGCCGGTCAGGTGATCGGTGACCGTGCCGTCCAGGTTGTCGGTGAACCGGGGGCTGGGCCAGGCGACGCCGGTCTGGAGGTCCCCGTCGTCGCCAGGCGAATAGGACGTGACCTGCCCGGTCGCCGCCACCGCCGCCCGCGCCTCGACCGTGGGCTCCGTCTCGGTGGTGGGCTCGGCCTCGGTGGTGGTCTCGGTCTCGGTGGTGGTGGCCTCGGCACCATCGGGGCTGGTGGTATCGGTCGTGGATGCCGAAGAGGGAGACGAGGAGGAGGAGGACCCCACCGGATCGCAGCCGAGGAGCGTCACGCTCGACAGCACGAGGGCGGGCGTGACGAGGAGGCGTGTGAGCCGTCCTGTTTGAGTCCGCAGCATGTCTGGGCGCAACCTCCCCCGACCGCTTGGACGATGGCAGCGGCCCCGGGCGGCCGCAACAGGGTGATCTTACGCAGACGTAAGTCGCTGTGTCACAAGGCAGTGACAGTGACAGTCAGTCACCGAGGTGAATCCTCGCGCCTTCCTGCCCGGCATCTGTGCGGGCCCCGACCAGGTCGGGGTCGCCGTCCCGGTTGAGGTCGGCGACCGCGCCGGCGACCAGGGTGGCGGAACCGACGGTGGTCGCGGCGCCCAGGCTGGGGACGGTGCTCGTGTCGTTCCGGACCAGGCTGGCGCCCGCCGCTCCCACCGCGACGACATCGGGCAGGCCGTCTCGGTCGCCGTCGATCACCAGCAGGTGCTGAGCCGTCAGCGCCACGTCGTCCACGTCGGTGAAGGTGAAGGTTCCCCCGACGGCGCCCTGGAACACGTCGAGGCGCGTGGCCCCTCCGACCACAGCATCCAGAACCCCGTCCCGGTCGAGGTCCCCCAGCACGACTGCGACCGCGTCGCCGGCCGTGACCGGGACCGACCCATCGAAGGAGAGGTTCCCCGCCCCGTCGCCCAGACACCACTCCAGCGCGCTGCCAGCGGTGAGCGTCACCGCGTCGAGGTTCCCGTCCCGGTCCAGGTCGCCGAGGGCCACGTCGGTAGGGGCCGTCCCGTTGAGCGCTACGGTCGCTCCTGCCGTGAGCACGCCGCCGCTGTTGGTGAACACCCGCAGCCGATCGAGACCAGCCTCCACCGCCACCAGGTCCAACTGGCCGTTCCCCGTCAGGTCGCCCAGGGCGAAGCGGGAAGGGGCCGCGCCGGGGTCGGTGGCGGCCGTGGTGGCGCCGCCGAAGGTTCCATCTCCGAGGCCAAGGCGGACCTCCAGGCGCTCCACGCCGCTGGCGTAGCTGAGGACGAGGTCGAGGTTCCCGTCGCGGTCCATGTCGGCCAGAGCGACCCAGGCCGGCGCGTCGCTGCCAAGCGACTGGTTGCCGAGGGGCGTCCAACCGGTCGCGGCGCCGTCATTGAGCCACACCCCGACGACGTTACTTCCGAGCCCGTTCTCCCCGCACAGGACCACGTCGGCCTGGCCATCTCCATTGAGGTCGCCCGCAGCGACGCCGCTGGGAACGTGGTCCCAGGTGAGGTCGGTGAGCCCCGCCGGCGAATCGAGCGCGGCTCTACCCAGACCCGCGCCCGGTCGGCGGAGTACCGAGACGGTGCCGGCGGTCGTCTGGCTCGACGCGACCAGGACGTCCAGGTCGCCGTCGCCGTCTACGTCACCCGCTGCGAGTCGGTCGGGGTTCGCCACCACGCCCGTGACCTCGCCAGCGATCCCTTGGAAGAACGGGTCCGTCCTTCGCCCCTGCCCCGGCGCCAGAACCACTCCGCCGCTCGCGCCGCCGTGGGCGATCACCAGGTCCAACTTGCCGTCGCCGTCGAGGTCCAGCAGGAGCGAGTCCGCCGCTCCCTCGACGCTCAGCGGGAAGGGCGCGGTCTCGCCGGTGTCCGCCGGGGAGAGGGCGCCGGCGGAGCCGGTCCACAGCCGCAGGGTGTCGCTGGCGCTGGCGCCCACCGCGACGGCGTCGGGGGTGCCGTCGCGGTCTACGTCACCCGACAGGAGGTCGCCGGTGCCCGTCTCGCCCGTCTCGGTGTCGGAGAGCGGCGCGAAGAAGCCGCCGCTGGCGAGGGCCACCCGCACCTGCCCGGTAGCCCGGATCAGGAGGTCGAGCTTGCCGTCGCGATCGATGTCGGCGACCGCAAGGTCGGTCGGGGCGCCGGCGAAGCCCGTGATCGGGCTCGAGGCGTTCGCGGTGAGGGCGCCGGAGCCGTCGTTGTCGAGCCCGTGCACGGCGTCCGCCACGCCCCCGGCGGCGGCGAGCACGTCGAGGTCGCCGTCGCCGTCGTAGTCGAGGAGCAGCAGGTCGGACAGGACGCTGCCGGTCAAGGCCGGTGAGGTGAGCTGAGTGGGGAAGGTGGCGGGCGCGAGGGGGTCGTCCAGCAGCACGACGACCACCGTTTCGTAGGCGACGGCGAGGTCCAGCCAGCCGTCGCCGTTGAGGTCGCCGAGCGCCAGCCGAGCCGCCCCGGCGGGCGCGGTCCCCGACAGGAGGGGGCCGACGCCCGCGGAGAACGTTCCGTCGTCGTTGCCGAGGCGCAGGGCGATGCTGCCGTCGCCGAGGAGCGCGACGTAGTCGAGGGCCCCGTCCCGGTCGAGGTCGCCGACGGCGAGGTCGAGGACCTCCAGGCTTCCGGGGATCGTGTCGGTGAGCGCGGCCTCGAAGGCGTCGGTGCTGGTGATCTTGGGACCACGGAGGTCATAGCCCGGGCGGTTGGGTACCACCTCCCAATTGAACCCGGTCGACAGCTCGATGTGCTCGGGTGGCGGCGTCGCGATGAACACCTGCAGCTCACGCCCGGCGACGAAGGCGGCGGAGAAGTCGGCGGTCACCAGCAGATCGATCGACCCGCTGGCGGGGACCGAGTCGGACCCGTTCACGCCGAAGGTGGCCGGTGCGCCCGCCCCTGGGAACGAGGTGCTCGTCAGGAGGACGTCGCTCGCGTCGCGGACTCCGAGCGGCGGCAGGTCATGCCACAGGCGAAGCAAGCTCACGTCGACGTCCTCGGTGGAGCTTCCCGAGGGCGTGACGGTGATCCCGTCTATGGACGTCTCGACCCCATTCGTCTCGGACAGGCGCAGGTGGAGGAGCGGCACGTCGCTCTGACCAGGCAGCGCGCGCACCCCCGACGTCCACACCACGCCGAGGTCGACGTCGACGGCAGGGGCTCCACCCGCGGGGGTGAAGGCGACGGTCTTGGTCTGGTCGAGGACCACCTGCTGCGCGCCCGGGTTGACGATCGCGGTGACGGTCTTGGTCTCGTTGACTGTCGAGGTGAGCGAGCCCGCGATTTGTCCGTTGGCGTCCGTCAGCCCGACCGGCTGGGTGACGGTGTTGCCGCTCCCGGTCACGAGGAGCGACACGCTCTGACCGGAGACCGGAAAGCCGAGCGTGTTGATCACCGTCACGGTGATCGAGATCGGCTGACCGACTTCCTGATTCATGGGCGTGGCTGTGATCGTGGACGCGGCCTGGTCGATCTCGGTTGCGATCAGCGTCATGGCGCTGCCGATCGCGTCGCTGCCGGTGACCGTCGCAGCGAGCGTGCTGCTCTGACCCTCGCCTGCGACCCCGTCAACGGCGACGGTCGCTCGGAAGGTTTCTGCGGCCGCTGCGCTGCCGCCGAAGGACACCGCCACCAGGATGTCCTTCGAGCCCCCTGCGGGGAGGTCGAGCGGGTTGAGGAAGGTGGTGAAGGTGCGGCTCGGCGGGGAGCCCGCCTCGAAGCCGCCGCTGTAATCGACAAGGGGGACGTCCGTCGGGTCGAGCGCGCCCTTGCTGCCCACGTCCTGGACGACCTCGATGCCGACGATGCCGTTCACCGCGTTCACGGCGCTCGCCCCCTCGCTGGCCGTCACGGTCAGCGCCCTCAACGACACGCCCTCGGCGGCGCCGGCGGTCAGCCGGACCTGCAGAACCTCCACGTCCCCCTGCGTGGCAAACGGGCTGCCGGGGGCGGGGGTCTGGGCGCCCAGGGCCAGGTCGAGGCGCGGGCGCCGCGCCGTGATCGTGCCGCCGATCGCGGTGCTGCCGCCGACCGCCAGGGTGGCGCCGCTGTCCACGCCGTCCGCCCGGACGCCGCTGGGCGCGAGGCTGGCCTGGAACGTCTCACCGTCGCTGGCCTGGCCGTTGAGCCGGTACACGAGCCACAGGCGCTCGCTGCCGTTGGCGCTGACGGTGACCGGCGTGGTGAGCGTGACCAGGTGGGCCGTGGTGTCGTTCGAGCCGTAGGTGAGGTCGGCTGCGCTCACGGGTGGGTCGACGCCGCCGCTGTCGAACACGCCGTTGTCGTTGGCGTCGTGGTGGACCGTGAAGGACAGGTCGGTGGCGTCGTGGCCGGTGCCGCTCGCCTGGAGGATCAACTCCACGAGCTCCACGTCCTCGCCGGGGCCGGCCGCGACGTCCACCGCCAGCGCCACCACGTCAGCGGCGTTGGCCAACACCGCCTCGTTCGGGGCCGGCCCCGGCGATAGCGTCGCCGAGCCGGTCACGGTGAGGGTTCCGCTGCTGAACGTACCGACCGTGGTCGTGGCGGGGATCGACGACGTCGCGCCCACGGCGGTGACGTCGGCGGCGCTGGTGAGGGCGACGGAGAAGTCGTCACCGCCCGCGGCCGTCCCGGCCAGGTCGTACACCACCAGCCAGCGCTCCGTCGCTGCGGCGGGGACCGTCGCGGGCGTGGTCAGGGTGAGCACGACCGTACCGTTGTCGGCGTCGTACAGGGTTCCCGTGCCCCCCGCGAGCTGCGCTTCGCCGGCGTCGATCTGCCCGTCCCCGTCGTCGTCCCGGATCAGGCGGATGCCGGTGATGTCCGCGAGGTCGTCGCCCAGGGCGCCGCTGGCCGAGAGGCCGAGCGTCGAGACGGTCACCCCCTCGACGGGGCCTGAGGTGAGCGCCACCTGCAGCATGGGGACCAGGCCCTGCCCGGGCGCGGCGGTGGTGGGGCTAGGCAGGATGACCGGGCCCGCGGTGATGTCGAGGGTCGGGTTTCGGATGGTGAGGACTGCGCTCGGCAGCGGGAGCGCGTCCTCGTTGACTTGCGCCGACTGCGCTGAAGCGAGGCCTACCGCCGTCACGTCGGCGCCGGCGACGAGGTGCATCTGGAACGTCTCGGCGTCGCCGGGGGTACCGCTGAACGACTCGACCACCACCAGCCAGCGCACGATCTCCCGGGCGTTGATCGTCTGCCCCAGGGACGTGAAGGACAGCAGCCCGTTGTTCCCTGCAGGCGCCTGGTTCGACGAGATCAGGGCGTCTACCCCAGTCAGCTGACCGTCGCTGTCGACGTCGTGCCACAGGCTCGCGCGCACGATCGTGTCGTCGCCGCTCCCGGAGGTCGCCAGCGTCAAGGCGTCCACCCGCAGGGGCTCGGCGCTCGACGCGCGCAGGTCGAGCTGGAGGACCTCCTCGTCGGTGGCGTTGGCGAACACCGTCCGGCTGGCGGGCGGGTTGGGGCCGGCGAACACGCCCAGGGTGCCGGTGGGGCTGATCGTCTTAACGCCGCTCCGCAGGGGGTGACCCTGGATCTCCACCCGCTCGCGCCGGCCGGTGATGGTCGTGGAGGCGACGACGTCCTCGGGGAGGGCGACCTCGAGGCGGAACGCGTCGCCGTCGTTCGCCCCGGCCGGTGTGTCGACCACCACCAGGAAGTCGATCGACTCGGCCGCCG
>JAWLGW010000120.1:0-10666 GCA_041690735.1 Planctomycetota bacterium | reverse complement strand
TCGGTGGTTCCGCTCCTCAGCGCGGCCGGCCGGTGAGCGTGGAGCCCGCCCGGCGCTCGTAGCGATACACCACCTGCAGCGTGAGGGCGTTGAGGGCGGTGGCGTACACCCGGCCGCCCGCCAGGCACCACTCGCCCAGGCCGTCCCAGGAGCCGTCGGCGCAGCCGTCTCGGCGCTGGTGGGGCAGCAGGGCCGCCAGGATCGCTTCGTTCCAGCGCTCCCAGGCAGGTCCGCCCACTTGGAACTGGGCGTAGCTGCCGTAGTACCAGTAGTAGTAGTTGAGCTGCGCCGGCTCCCACACCGGGAGCGCCGCGCTCAGGTGCGCGGCGCCCCGCCGCACCGCCTGCTCGCTGGCGCGCTCCCCGGTGAACACCCGGCACACCACCCCCACCGCCGTCATGACCGGGAGCGGCGCGAAGCGGTCCTCCTCTCCGGGCCGGGGCAGGAACGACGACCCGCCGCCCGGGGTCTCGTAGCCCGTGGCGCCGCCGGCGTCGGTGCCCCGCTCGATCCAGCGGCGCGCGCCCGCGAAGGCGTCGTCGGGGACGGCGAGGCCTGCCACCCGCGCGCCCTTGAGGGCCAGCACCATCCAGCCGGTGACCGAGGTGTCGTTCCGGCCGCCGCGCACCTCGTACTTCCAGCCCAGCCCGGGGTTCTGGGCGGCGACGCAGAAGTCGACCGCCGCCTGCGCCTGCTTGCGCAGGGTGAAGTCCCGGCTGAGGTGGTACGCCTCGACCAGCGCCAGGGTGGCGATCGCGTGGTTGTAGGCCCCGCCGTGGCCGCCCTCGTGGAAGCCGAGCGATCCGTCCGCCTGCTGCTGCGCCCGCAGCCAGCGGAGCCCTCGGGCGACCACCCGCTTGAAGGAGCCGTACCTGTGGGTGTGGCCGTCGCCCAGGAAGGCCAGCAGGGCCAGCCCGCTCACGCCGGGGTCGTACACGCCGCCGCCCGTGTCGTCGCCGGGGCCGCTGCACCGCTCGGCGCACTGGCCCTGCCAGCCGTCGCAGTCCCACCGGCCGTCGGGCGCCTGGTGCCGCACGAGCCACCGCAGCGCGGCGTCCACGACGGCCGCGCGGGCGGGGCCGCCGCCGCTCGGGCCGCTGGCGCGGTTGCGCCCATCGATCCGGCCCTGCAGCCCTGCCGGCGGGCCGCCCGTGCCGACGGCGTCCTGGTAGGAGACGTCGCGCTGGTCCTTGTTGGAGGCGGCGTCGGGTGTCCCGGCCGGCACCTCGACCGGCTCGGGCACCTCCTCGAGCTCCACCACCGGGTCGATCACCGCCTCCTCGAGGGGGATCTCGGGAGCCTCCTCCAGGGCCCGCTCCGCCTCGGGCGGCGGCTCGCGCCGCGGCGGCGCCGGGCGGATCACGATCGAGGCGGGGTCCTCGATCGGGGGGACGGCGATGATGATCGTCGCCAGGATCAGCAGGGCCGCGGCGTGGATCAGCCCCGATACGCCGTAGGAGGTGCCCAGCACCTGCACCAGTCGCCCGCGCTCCGGCGGCGGGCCGTCCTCCCAGGCCTCTTCGGCGTACAACTCCTCATCCCAGTCCTCGTCCTTGCGCTTCATGGCCCCTCCGTCGTGCCCCTTTGGCAACGGCGCGGGCGGACCCTCACCCCTGAGCGGTTCCTGCCGAACGCGTTAGCGGGAGAGTTGCCCTGCCGGCACGTTCACCCGTGGGGCCGGAGGTCGGTTCCAGCGAGTTGCTGTTTTCGCAAGCCGAGCAGGCGACCCGGTGCCGGATAGCATTCCTCGCAGGGAGGGGGCCGGTGTGAACCAGGAGGTGCGGGCCCGTCAGGCGCCGGGGCGGTGCCCCTTTTGCCGGGACGAGCTGGCCGACACCAAGCAGGTGGTGGCCTGCGCAGGGTGTGGCGCCCGCCACCACGCGGCTTGCCACCGCGAGCACGGCGCCTGCGCCGCCTGCGGCGCGGCCGAGGCCCTCTATCCGCGGAGCGCCTTCTCCCGCGCCGCCACCCGGCCGCCCCAAGGGTCGCGGATCGAGGTCCTGGAGGAGGAGGGCGGCGCGACCCGCCTGCAGTGGCCCCTCGACCCCCTGCCCCGGTGGCTGTGGCTGGTCCTCGGGCCCCTCATGGTGGTCGGCGCCGCCATAGTGCTGCCGCTGCTGTTGATCGTGTGGTGGCAGGGGAAGAAGTGGCCGGTGCGGCGCGACCCCCAGGGGCGCAAGCTGCGCGCGGTGGTGTTCACCCCCGACGCCCTGGTGCTGCCAACCCACCAGGCGGGCCGCACCAAGACCGTCCCCCGCCAAGCGGTGGGCGCGGTCACCGTGGGCCCGCGCGCTGAAGGGCAGGGCTGGGCGCTGTGGATCGACTGCGGCCTGAAGCGCCACCTGGTCGAAGCCTCGGGTCCGCGCGGCCTCTCGCCGCCCGAGCTGGAGTGGCTGGCCGAGCGGATCCGCGCCTGGAAGCAAGGCTGAGCCCCGCGAACCAACGAAAACGGGGGAGCGCCGCGGCTCCTGGCGCTACGGAATGGGGGGGCGAAGCCCCCCGCAAACCACATCAGTGGCTCTGGGCGCGCTCGTAGCGGTAGTAGATCTCGAGGGTCAGGGCGTTGATCGCGGTCGAGTAGACCCGGCCGCCCGCCAGGCACCACTCGCCGACGCCGTCCCAGGAGCCGTCCTCGCAGCCGCCCTGGCGCTGGGTGGGCAGCAGCGACTTCTGCATCAGGTCGTTCCACTGGCGCCACTTGTCGCCGCCCACCTGGAACATGGCGTAGGTCCCGTAGTACCAGTAGTAGTAGTTCACCTTGCGGAAGGCGCTGTCGAAGGTGGGCACGTTCTCCATGAGGATCCGGGCCCCCTTGCGGATCGCGTCCTCCGACCGCTTCTCGCCGGTGAAGATGCGGCAGATCACCGACACCGCGGTCATGCAGGGCACCGGGTCGTACTTGCCGTCGTTCTGGGGCAGGAAGGCCGAGCCGCCGCCGGGCGTCTCGTAGCCCACGTCGCCGTTGCTGTTGGTGGCGCGCTCGAACCAGCGGCGGGCGCCGGTGAAGCCCTCCTCGGGCACCTCGATCCCGGCGGTCTTGCCGGCCTTGAGGGCCAGGACCATCCACCCGGTCACCGAGGTGTCGTTGCGGCCGGTCTGCACGCCGTACTTCCACCCCAGGTTGGGGTTCTGGGCTTGCACGCAGAACTGGATGGCCTTCTCGGCGTAGCGCTTGAGCGTGAAGTCGCGCGACACCGCGTAGGCCTCGCACAGGGCCATGGTGCCGATGGCGTGGTTGTAGATCGTCTCGCCGTGGTCGAAGCCGATGGAGCCGTCGGCCTTCTGCTGGCGCTTGAGCCAGGTCAGGCCCTTGTTCACCGTGCGCTTGAAGGTGCCGAACCGGTGGGTGTGGCCGTTGCCCAGGAAGGCGAGCAGCGCCAGGGCCGTGTTGCCGGTGTCGTAGCGCGAGTCCCCGTTGTTGTGGCCGGGGCCGCTGCAGCGGGGGCCCCGTGAGCAGTTCGACTCCCAGCCGTCGGTGTCCCACTTGCCGTCGGGCGACTGGTGGAACTTGAGCCACCGCAGGGCGGCGGTCACCGCGCTCTCGGTGCCCTCGCTGCCGCCTTCGCGGGCGAGCGAGCCCTTGCCCCACCGCTGGCCGTAGGCGCCGGCCGCGCCGCCGCCCACACCGTACGCGTCGTTGACCGAGGTGGAGTCGAGGTTCTTGTTCGACAGGTTGGAGAGGTCGGTGCCCTTGGGGACGTCCGTGGTGACCTCGACCTCCTCCTCCAGGATGATGATCGGCTTCTCGACCACCTCCTCGGCCTGGATCTTGGGGGTCTTGTGCATGTCCCGCTTGAGCTTCTCGTCGTACTCCTGCGGCTTGACCTCGCGCTTCGCGATGACCACCGCCTCCTTCTTGGGCTTGGGCGTCGCGATGATGATCGTGGCGAGGATCAGCAGAATGCCGACGTGAATGGCGACCGAGATGCCGTACGAGGTGCTGAAGACGGCGATCAGTCGGTTCCGCTGCTGCTCTTCGGTCTGCAGCTCGAACTCGTCCTCCGCGAACTCGCCGTCGTCCTCGTAGTACTCTTCCTCGTGCTTGCCCACGGGAGCCTCCCTGCGCGCTGAGCTCGACCCTACGGTAGCCATCCTTGAGTAAATGTCAAGCGCGTCCGGGGACGCCTTTGACACTTCGTACACCCGGCGGAGGGGGGGGAGTTCCCGGAGCTAAGCTCATACATGGCGGACGCTTGAGGCCGCTTGCGCCCGTGGCAATCCCTACTGCTCGGGCAGGAACCGGCGGACGTCGGCCTCGGCGGTGACCTTCTCGATCCAGGCCTTCACGCGCCGGGCCCAGAACTCTTCCTTGAGCTCGCCCTCCAGCTCCTCCTGGACCTCCTCGAAGGAGAGGACGCCGGCCGGGCGCCGGTCGACGAGGAACACCAGGTACACCGCGCCGCGGCGCGTGTCGGTTCGGGCCTGGCTCACCTCGCCCACACCGAGCTCGGCGACCAGCGCGTCGAGGGGCGGGACCAGGGTGCGGGGGGACTCGATCACCAGCTCGGCGTCGTGCCGGATCCCCATGGACGTCTCGAGCGCCACCTCCTCGAAGCTCTCGCCGCTCAGGATGCGCTGGCGCAGCTCGCTGGCGTAGGCCTGCGGGTCCCAGGAGCCGGCCTCCACCCGCTCCTTCACCGCCTCGGGCACCCGGACCGCCTGGGCCGGGTCGGCGTACAGGACGATCTGCCGGAAGCGCGTCTCGCCGGCGCGCTGGTAGCGCGCGCGGTTCTTCTCGTAGGCCCGGCGCAGCTCGACCGGCGTGACGAAGATGTCGTGGGAGATGTTCTTGACCAGCAGCTTGTTGACGAGGAGGTTCGCCTTCTGGCGGGCGACGAAGTAGTCGTAGGGGACGCCGATCGCCGACAGCGCCTGCCGCAGCCCCTCGATCCCCCCGTAGGCCTCCGCCTGGCGGCCCAGCTCGAAGTCGAGCCGCCGCTGGTCGTCCTCGGTGAACTTGACCTCCTCCTCCTGCGCCCGCTGCACCAGCACCCGGTGTTCGATCAGGCGGGTGAGCTCCTCGTGCCGGATCCGCTGGGCGGCGCTGCTGCCCAGGGGCAGCTCGCGGTAATCGTTGCGGGTCAGCCGGCAGGAGAGCTCCAGCTCGTAGCGGGTGATCGGCGTCCCCTCCACCAGCGCCACCACCCCGTCGGGGTAGCTGCGCTCGGGGGCCTCCTCCTGGGCGCGCACCTCGGCTCCCCAGTTGACGAGGAGGAGCGCGGCGAGGGCGGCGGCGAGGAGTGAGCGGGGACGGGGCCGGGACATGCGGCCCACTTTAGCCGGACCTCGCCAGTTTCAGGAGGGCCCGCGCCGGCGCGGCGGGATCTCCCCCAGCCCTCCACACGTCGCGCCCGCGGAATTCACAACCCATTGAAACTAAAAGAGCTAGCCTTGTCGGCGGGGACGACTAGGATCGGCCGCGACCCTGGAGGGCCTCCGTGAGCCGGCCGACGCAGCGCGACTTCGTCCACCTCCACGTCCACTCCGATTACAGCCTGCTGGACGGGATCGCCAAGATCGGCGCCCTGGTCAAGAAGGCCAAGGAGTGCGGTCAGGAGGCGATCGCCCTCACGGACCACGGCACCGTCTCGGGCGCGATCGCCTTCTACAAGGAGTGCACCAAGAACGGGATCAAGCCGATCCTCGGCTGCGAGGTGTACCAGTCGCTCGGCTCCATGCGCGAGCGCAAGCGCGGCTACAACCACCTCACGGTCCTCGCCAAGAACGACGCCGGCTGGCGCAACCTCTCCAAGATCACCTCCCTCGCCAACCTCGAGGGCTTCTACTACCGGCCGCGCGTCGACTTCGAGACCCTGGCCGCCCACAGCGAGGGGCTGGTCGTGCTGTCGGGCTGCCTCAAGGGGCCGGTCCCGGTGGCGCTGCAGCAGGACAAGTGGGACGAGGCCCGGGCCCGGGCCGGCCGGTTCAAGGAGGTGTTCGGCGAGGACTACTACCTCGAGGTGCAGCCCAACTCCCTCGAGCAGCAGAAGGTCGTCAACGACGGGTGCCTCAAGCTGGCCCGCGAGCTCGCCATCAAGACCGTCGCCACCTGCGACCTGCACTACGTCGACCCCTCCGACGCCCCGGCGCAGGAGGTGCGGATCTGCATCGCCAGCGGCAAGACGCTGAGCGACCAGAACCGGCTGAAGATGAAGGAGGACTTCTTCTTCCGCAGCTCCGAGCAGATGATCCAGGCCTTCGGGCACGTCCCCGAGGCGATCTTCTCCACCCGCGAGATCGCCGAGAAGGTGGGCGAGTACGACCTCCTGCCCGGCAACCGCAACGAGTACTTCCTGCCCCACTTCGAGCCGCCCGACGACTCGAAGGACTCGATCGAGTACTTCCACCGCGCCTGCGAGCAGGGGCTGCGGGCGCGCTACGGCGACAGCCCCACCCCCGAGCAGCGCGAGCGGCTGGAGTACGAGAAGGGGGTGATCCTGCAGCTGGGGTTCGCCACCTACTTCTTGATCGTGGCGGACTTCATCCAGTGGGCTCGGGAGAACGGCTGCCCGGTGGGGCCGGGGCGCGGCTCGGCCGCCGGCTCGATCGTGGCCTACTGCCTGGGCATCACGGACCTGTGCCCGCTGAAGTACGACCTGCTGTTCGAGCGGTTCCTCAACCCCTCGCGCGTGTCGATGCCCGACATCGACGTGGACTTCTGCGAGGCGAACCGGGCCCGGGTCATCGACTACGTGCGCCAGAAGTACGGGGCCGAGAAGGTGTGCCAGATCGTCACCTTCGGGACGCTCAAGCCCAAGGCGGTGGTCAAGGACGTGGGGCGCGTGCTCGAGATCCCCTACGCCACCGTGGACAAGATCAGCAAGCTGATCCCCGAGGGGCCCAAGCTCAAGTCGCTGCAGCAGGCGTTCTCCGAGTCGCCCGACCTGCAGGAGCTGCGGGGCGACCCGGCCTACAGCGACCTGTTCGACATGGCCCTGCGCCTGGAGGGGATCAACCGCCACCGGGGCAAGCACGCCGCCGGGGTCGTGATCGCCGACGCGGACCTGCTGGAGCGGATCCCGCTGACCCTGGTCAAGGAGGACAAGACCACCGAGTTCACCATGACCGAGGTCGAGGAGTGCGGGCTCCTCAAGATGGACTTCCTCGGCCTGCGCACCCTCACGCTGATCGAGAACTGCGTGCAGCTGGTGCGCAAGCGCGGCGTCGGCTTCGACCCCGAGGAGATCCCCCTCGACGACGAGAAGTCGTTCCAGATGCTCAGCAAGGGCGACTCGGTGGGCGTGTTCCAGCTGGAGTCGAGCGGCTTCCGCAAGCTGCTCAAGGGGGCCAAGCCCGACCGGTTCGAGGACATCATCGCGCTGATCGCCCTCTACCGCCCCGGACCGCTCGGCTCGGGCATGGACAAGGACTACATCAACCGCAAGCACGGCCACGAGGAGATCACCTACCTCACCGACCTCCTGGAGCCGATCCTGGGCGAGACCTACGGCTGCATCCTGTATCAGGAGCAGGTCATGCGGATCGCCAACCAGATCGCGGGCCTGTCCATGTCGGACGCAGACAACCTGCGCAAGGCCATGGGCAAGAAGAAGCTCGACCTCATGAACGAGTACAAGCCGGCGTTCATCGACGGCTTCGTGCAGAAGGGGGTCAAGAAGGAGATCGCCGAGGAGGTCTGGACCCAGATCGCGTTCTTTGCCGAATATGGCTTCAACAAGTGCGTCGTGGGCGCCACCGAGCTCGTCGACGCCGACAGCGGCGAGCGCGTCACGGTGGGCGAGCTGTTCGAGGAGCACCGCCCGCTGCGGGTGCACGCCCTGGGGGACGACTGGCGCCTGCGGCCGCGGCGCGTCCTGGACGTGACCTCGAACGGCGAGAAGCCCGTCTTCGAGCTGCGGACTCGCCTCGGGAAGCGGCTGGTCGCGACCGGTAACCACCCGCTGCGGACCCTCGACGGCTGGACGAACCTCGAAGACCTCGCGCCCGGCGATCGGATCGCGGCGCCGCGTCGCCTGGAGGTGTCGGCGACCCGCTCGTGGCCGGAGCACGAGCTGATCGTGCTGGCCGGCCTCCTGGCGGAGGGAAACACCTGTCACCCGAGCTGCCTGTACTTCTACGGGAACGAGCGGACGCTCGTGGAGGACTTCGCCGCGGCGGCGGGCCGCTTCGAGGAGACCTCGGCCCGGATCGCCGAGCGCGCGGGCGGGCGGCGGCTCGAGGTCTGCGTCAGCACGGGCCGGCGCGGCGGTGTCCCGAGCAGCGTGCGCGGCGGACAGGTGAAGGTCCGGTCCGGCGCTTTCCGATGGGCGGAGAGGCTCGGCATCCTCGGCAAACGGGCGACGGAGAAGGTGGTGCCCGCCCAGGTGTTCGCCCTCGCGGACCGGGACCTCGAGGTCTTCTTGGGGCGCTTGTGGGCAGGCGACGGGTTCATCGCCAACGCGACTCAGGCGACGCCCTTCTACGCGACGTCCTCGGCGCGGCTGGCGGGTGATGTCCAGACCTTGCTGCTGCGGCTCGGGATCATGAGCCGCGTCACGGAGAAGGTGTTCCGCTACCGCGGGGGCGAGCGAGCGGGCTTCACGGTTCACCTGCTCGGCGAGGGCTCTGCGGTCACCTTCAGGCAGCGAGTGCTGCCGCACTGCCTCGGCCGTGAGGCCCAGGCGGCGCTGCTGCGCGCGCACCTCGACGGCACCGCGCGCCGTCGCACCAGCTTCGACACGATCCCTGCGGAGGTGCGGCGGTGGGTGGGCGAGGAGCGGGAGCGCCTGCGGCTGACCTGGCGCGAGGTGGAGGAGCGCTCTGGGGTGTGTGTGAAGGAGCTCTACGGAGCGCCGGCACGCCCCGGCAAGCGCGGCTTCCGCCGCGAGACGCTGGAGCGCCTGGCGACGTTCTTCGCCAGCGAGCGCCTGGGTCGCCTCGCCACCTCGGACGTGGTGTGGGACGAGGTGGTCGCGATCGAGCCGCGGGGCGTGCAGGAGACCTACGACCTCACGATCGAGGAGGACCACAACTTCGTGGCCGACGGCCTGGTGGTCCACAACAGCCACAGCGCCGCCTACGGCCTGGTCACCTACCGCACGGCGTACCTCAAGGCGCACTACCCCGCCGAGTTCATGGCGGCGACGCTCACCTCCTGGCTGGGCGACACCGACCGGATCATGGACTACAAGAACGAGTGCGAGCGGATGGGGATCGAGGTCCTCCCCCCCGACGTCAACTCGAGCCAGGTGAAGTTCGACGTCCAGGACGGGAAGATCGTGTACGGCCTGGGGGCGATCAAAGGGCTGGGCGAGGCGGCGGCCGACGAGATCGTGGCCGCGCGCGGTCGGCTGGAGTCGGGGCGGTTCCGCTCGATCTTCCACTTCTGCGAGGAGGTGGACTGCAAGGTCCTCGGCAAGGGGACCCTCGAGGCGCTGGTCAAGGCGGGCGCCTTCGACACCATGGGGGCGCGGCGCAGCCAGCTGGCGGCGGTGGTCGAGCAGGCGCACCAGATGGGCGTGCAGGCCCAGAAGGACAAGCTGTCCCAGCAGGTGGGCCTGTTCGACATGGGCGCCGCCGCGGCGCAGGTGGACGCGATCGAGCGCGACCTGCTGCCCAACCTGCCCGAGTGGCGGGACGCCGAGCTGCTGGCGGGGGAGAAGGAGGCGCTGGGCTTCTACCTGACGCGCCACCCCCTCGACCCGTTCCGGGAGCTGATCGAGCGCTACGCCACCAGCCCGATCGGCAAGCTGGCCGAGCTGGGCATGAAGGCCGACGTGGTGGTGGGCGGGCTGATCGCGGGCGTGCGCCACCACATGACCCAGCGCGGCAAGCAGATGGCCTTCGTGACCCTGGAGGACTTCTCGGGCGCCACCGACGCGGTGGTGTTCCCCAGCGTGTACGGCGACGTGCGGGCGCTGCTGATCCCCGAGAAGGTGGTGTTCGTGGAGGGGAAGGTCGACACCGACCGCGAGCCCCCCTCGGTGCTGGTCGACAAGATCCTGCCGGCGGACGAGGTGGAGGGGAGGCTGCGGGTGTCGGTGTCGGCCGAGCTGGTGCTCGAGGAGACCACCGAGGACACGATCAAGCAGTTCCGCGACGTGCTGCTGGCCCACCGGGGCCAGGACACGGTGTACTACTCCTTCCGCCGCCAGCGCGACGAGGCCCGCTCGCCCCTGTTCCGGTGCGGGGCCAACCTCAAGGTCAAGGGGGGCGACGACCTGCGCGAGGCGCTGCTGGCGGTGCTGGGGCCCAGCACCCGGATCCGGATCGGCGCCCGCCTGTAGCGGGCACCAGCGGCACCGACGGCCGAGCTCGAGCGCGGCTACCGCTGGCGAGGCGCGGACCGTCGTCCTGATCGAGGACGACGACGACTCGCGCACCCTGCTGGCCGCGGCCCTGGAGCAGGCGGGGTATCGGGGCGTGGCCGCGGCCGACGGTCGCAGCGGGCTGGCGCTGCTCGAGACCGAGCGCCCGGCGGCGGCCATCGTCGACATCGGGTTGCCGCAGCTCGACGGATACGAGGTGGCGCGCCGCGCCCGCGCGACCCTGGGCGACGACGTGCGGTTGATCGCGGTGACCGGCTACGGGCAGCCCGAGGACCGCGAGCGGGCGCTGGG
Source organism: Planctomycetota bacterium (assembly GCA_041690735.1). Lineage (GTDB taxonomy): Bacteria > Planctomycetota > J058 > J058 > J058 > JAWLGW01. The sequence goes on along the minus strand of JAWLGW010000120.1, from coordinate 107 downwards.
GGCGGGCTTCGACGTCCACCACACCAAGCCCGCTGACGTGCGCCGCCTCTGCCAGAGCCTGGGGGGCGGGGTCGGCTGACGTCCCGTCTGCGTGCGCGCCCGCCGGC
>JAWLGW010000119.1:0-10703 GCA_041690735.1 Planctomycetota bacterium | reverse complement strand
GTCCTCTACCGCTCCACCCGCTCCGGCAGGGTCAGCTCCACCCCGCTGAGGGTCGTCACGAGCTCGCCGCCCAGCGCCTTGGCCGGGGTCCAGGCGCCGGCGCGCACCTCGCCGGCCAGGACGCGCTCGGCGCAGGCCAGGGCGGCCTCGGCCGTGAAGCGATACCCCTCGGGGACGATCAGCGTCCCGCTCACGCTCCGGCCCGACGCGTCACGCACCTCGCCCCACACCTCGGTGCGCGTGCGGGCGGCCTGGGCGTCGGTCGGTCCTTGCACGCGCCGCTCGACCCACCCGCTCAGGAGGCGCTGGACCGAGCGCAGGCCGAGCAGCCCGCGGGCGAGGTCGGCGGCGCGCATGAGGGGGACGGCCGCCCGGGAGGTGCCGGTGTACACGGTGATGTTGGGGATCCCGGTGGTGTGGAAGGCGGTGCTCACGTCGCCCCAGGGGATCGACACCGCCGTCTGCCGGCCGCCGGGGAAGGGGACCTCGCGCACCTTGTGGGCGGCCGGCACGGTGATCAGCTGGCCGTCGCGGCGCACGCGCCCGCGGCCCGGCAGGCCCTCGATCACGGTCTTGGTGGTGCCGGGGCTCATGCGGCCGCCGCGCTGGGCGAAGGCGAGCTCCAGCGACACCGCGTCCGGCAGCCGCTCCGCCAGCAGCGCCGCCAGGCAGTCGGTGGGGACCACGTCGAAGCCCACCCCCGGCATGAGGACCACGTCCGCCCGCTCGGCCTCGGCGCCGCGGGCCAGCACCGCCTCGAACACGTCGACCTCGCCGGTGATGTCGAGGTAGTGGGCGCCGGCGGCGAGGCACCCCGCCACCATGGGGGCGCTGGTCTGCGAGAAGGGCCCGGCGCAGTGGAGCACCAGGGCCACCCCGTCCAGCTCGCGCGCCAGACGATGGGGGTCGTCGAGGTCGAAGGCCCGCCAGGGCAGGTCGTGCCGCTCCGCCAGCTCCCGGGTGGGCCCCTCGCGGCGACCGGCGACGATCGGCCGGTCCCCCTCGCGCACGGCCCGCGCGACGATCAGCCGCCCGGTGTACCCGTACGCCCCGTAGATCAGCGCTTGCCCGTCGCTCACCTGATCACCTCGTCGTCTCCATCGAAGATCAGCTCGATCCCCCGGGCCAGCTCGCGGCCCCGGGCCGAGTCGTCGCCGCGGAACGCCGGGAGCGCGGCGCTGAACCGCTCCACGAAGGCGTCCACCTGCTCGCGCCGCCGCGGGTCGCGCACCCGCTCCAGGTGGCGGACCCGCTCGCGGGGCGTCCGCAACCACCCCTTGAACGCCTCGAGCGCCTCCTTCAGCGCTGGGTCGTCCTCGTCCACCGCCAGCTCCTCCCCCAGCAGGTGCGCGAACACGGCGTCGCGTCCGCGCCGCAGCAGCCGCGCCACCCGATCGACGCTGACGCCATCGCGGGCGGCGATCTCGGCGTTGGTGCGCCCGTGCACCAGCCGGTCCGCCAGGGCGTACACCACGGCCAGGTCCTTGTGCCGCCCCTGGGTGAAGCGGTCCCGGCAGGCGGCGACGGCCTCCAGGAGGGCGCCCTCGAGGTCGAGGGCGTCCACCTCCTCCTCGGCAGGCGCCGAGAGGGCATCGGCGGCCGCGTGGTCGAGGTGCTCGGGGCGCGCCCGGCGCAGGCGGTCGACCACCCGCCGCTTCACCACGGCCTGCAGCAGCGCGCGGAATCGACCCCGGGAGCGATCGTGCCCAGGCGCCAGCTTCTGCTTCATCTCGATCAGGACGTCCTGCACCAGGTCCTCGCGGTCGGCCTCGGGCATCCACCGGTAGCGCCGCGCCAGCAGCCGGCGCAGGGGCTCGCCGTACCGGGCCACCTCCTGCCAGGCGGCGTCGCCGCCCGTGAACAAGGCCGAGCGGGTGCTGAACCACAGGCTGTCCTGCATGGGCGGCGATCCTATGCGGGAGCGGCGGCGAGGGGGACGGGTCCGGCGCCCGCCCGCGCGAGGGAGGCGGCGGGCGGAGGTCGGCCGAGGAGCTGGCGCGGCGGGCGTAGGATCGCGTCGTGAGCGACGACCTCCCGCCGCCGGTGCTGTCTCCCGGGGACGCCAGCCCTCTGCGGTGCCTGTTCTGCCACGACGCCCTCGCTTGGACCGGATGGTGTCTGCTGCAGGGCTCGAGCGTGGTGTCGCGCTGACCCCGTCTGCTACGCTGCCGCCGTGCAACCGGCAGCCGGAGGAGAGGACGAGACCTCGCCGCGCCGCTCGCGGCTCGCGGTGGCCAGCGCGCTGCTCGGCCTGCTGGGCTGGCTGCTGGCCGCGCCCGCGTACGCGGTCGCGATCAAGCTGAACCACTTCGGCGAGCAGGAGGAGCGGTCGCTGCAGGAGCACTTCGCGCTCCGCTACGCCCACGAGCGAGCCGAGCTCGCGGAGCGAGCCGCCGGCGCCCGGGGCGACCTGAACGTAGCCAAGGCGCTGCGCGCCGAGCAGCAGACGCCCTCTGGGTCGGACGCCCGGGCTCGCGAGCGGGTGGAGGGCGAGATCGCCCGCAGCCGGGCGGCGCTCGCCGAGGTCGAGCGGAAGCTCGAGGCGCTGGAGGCCCAGCGGGCAATGTACGACGCCCGCCCCTTTCCCCCGCCTCCGCGGGGCGCGATCGTCCTCCCCTGCCTGGGCGTCCTGCACCTGCTGGCCCTGGCGCTGGGGATCGCCGGGTGGCTACGCACGGCGCCGGGCGGACGGGCCGGGCGTCGCTGGGCGGTGACGGGGCTGCTCTCGGCCGGAGCGTTCGCCGCCGCGCTGGTCGTGGGACGCTTGGCCGCCTGAGCGGCGGCGCCCGACCCTTCGGGCGCAGACCGCCCGCGCGGGCTCAGCGCCGCCGCGCGACCACCAGCAGGGCGTCCAGCTGGATCGGCGAGCCGCTGGCGAGGGTCTCCGCGGCGCGGCGGGTGAGCTCCGTCCGCAGCCGCTCGACCTCCTCCGCCGCACGGTCCGCCAGGACTCCGCGCCAGCGCGGCGTCTCGAGCACGGCGGCCGCCCACCCGGCGGCGTCGCAGACGGTGTTGATCATGGGGTGGTACCAGGCGACCGCCTGTTCGAAGCCGTGGGCGGCGAGGCGCTCGCGCAGGGCGTCCCGGTCCCCCAGGTGGAAGTTGCTGCGGGGCGGCTCGGGGACCTCGATCCCTACCGTGGCCGCCGCCTGGGGCGGGAGGGTGAACATGGCGCTGCCCTCGGGGCGGCCCCACACGCTGAACGCCATGCGCGCGCCGGGGGCCAGGACCCGCGCGGCCTCGCGGAGGGCGGCGTCGGTGTCGGGCACCAGCATGAGGCTCAGGTTGGCGAGGAGCCGGTCGAAGCTGCCGTCCTCGAAGGGCAGGGCCTCGGCGTTGGCCTCCCGCACCTCGACGGACTCGGGCAGCTTGGCCCGGGCCCGCTCCAGCATGGCGGGGGCGAGGTCGGTCGCCACCTGCCGCGCGCCGGCCGGCAGACGGCGGCTGGCGATCCGGGCGGCGCCGCCGGCGCCGCAGCCCACCTCCAGCAGCGCCCGCGCCGCCTCGAGGTCGAGCTGGTCGATCAGGACCCGGGCCAGCTGGAGGGTGATCCGCTCGTAGCGGGCGTCGAACTGGGGCGCGAAGGCGTTCCAGGCCTGGCGCACCTCCTCGAGGTCGGGGATCGGCATGGCGCGCATCGTAGCGACCGGCGCGGCTCCCTGGGGGTGTCGCGGCGGCGCGCTCGACGAGCTGTCGCTCAGGGCTCCCCGGCGAGCGGCAGGCGGATCGTGAAGGTCGCCCCCTCGCCGGGCGGCGACGCGGCCGCCACCTCGCCCCCGTGGGCCTCGATCACCCGCCGCACGGTGGCGAGGCCGAGGCCGAGGCCCGGGATCGTCTCGTCGGGCCCGCGCGCGAACGGCTCGAACAGGCGGGGGAGGAGCTCGGGCGCGATCCCGGGGCCGGTGTCGCGGACGCGCAGCTCGTAGCGGTCCTCGTCGCGTCGGCCTTCGATGGACACGCGGCGCGGGCTGGCGTCGCGCAGGTGTTTGAGGGCGTTCTCCACCAGGTTGACCAGCACCTGCGTCAGCAGGGTGGCGTCGGTGGCGACGCGGGCGGCGGCGACGTCCACCTCCACCTCCGCCTCCACCTCGGCGGCTTGCGGCGCCGTGGCGCGGCGCACCTGCTCGACGACCTCGGGGACGTCGGCGCCCGCGGAGGGGGGCGCCGCGCTCGCGCGCGAGAAGGCTAGGAGCGCGTCGAGGACCCGCTCCGCGCGCTGGAGCCCAGCGCGCAGCCGCGGCGCGACGGTCCTGGCCGTCTCGGGGGTCGGCGCGCGCGTCAGCAGCTCGGCGCTCAGCCCCAGGGGGTTGAGGATGTTCCGCAGGTCGTGCGCCACGCGCCCCGCGAACTGATCGAGGTCGTCGTTGATCGTCTCGACCCGCTCGACGTGGGCGGCGAGGGCGGCCCGGTTCCGGAGCTGGAGGCGGAGGGCGACCAGCGTGGCCCCGAGGAGGACGACCAGCAGGCCGCCGCTCAGCACGAGCTCCAGCAGCGCGAGCCGCCCCAGGCGGCGAGCCGTGCCCGCTCGGGCGTCCTCCGTGCGCGCCATGGTGAGCGTCTGCAGGGAGCTCAGGGCCTGATCGATGCGGCGCCCCTGGAGGCCGACCTCGTCGAGGACGTCCTCGGCCAGGTGGCGCTCCCCGCGCTCGAGGAGCTCGAGGCTGCGCAGGATGTCGCGGCGGCCTTGCTCCACCAGGGGCCGGACCGCGCGCCACTCCTCCGCCTCCGCGGGACCGAGCGCGTGATCGAGCTCCCCGATGTGCCGCTCGAGGCGGGCGCTCAAGGCCTGAGCGTCGCTGGCGCTGACCTCGACCTCGTCGGGTTCGGGGCGCATGCCCTGCTCGGGGAGCTCGGTGTACGCCTCGAGCGCCACGGCCCGCAGCCGCGCCAGGTTCCCGCCGATGCTCCGGACGAGCCGGCCCGCGCGCTCCGCCTCCCGCAGCAGGTGATCGACGTCGCTGCGCGCGGCCCGCGTCTCGAGGATCGCGAGGCCCTGCAGGCCGAGGGTCAGGAGCAGCCCGATCGCCACGGCCGCGAGGGTCGAGCGGTCCCAGCCGGTGATCCCCGTGGCCGGAGCAGGCCCAGGAGCATCTCGGGGCGACCGTGACGGGTGCGGGCTCGGCAACGCGGGCTCCAGGGGAGGAGGCGGGGAAGGCCGCATTCTGCCGGCCCCGGGACAGGCGCGCCACCGACGGCTCTGCGCGCACCGGCCCCCTGCTGCCTCCGCCGGCTCGGACGAGCAGAGACGAGGTGGTACCCTGGCCGCGGCTTGGCCGAGGAGGAGCCGTGACCGATTCACCGCACATCCCCGGCTTCGACTGCGCCGAGCTCCTGGGCGAGGGCGCCTTCGGGAAGGTCTACCTGGCCCAGGAGCGGGACGGCCTGCGGCGGCCCGTGGCGCTCAAGGTGTTCTTCCCCGCGCACCGGGCCGCCTACCAGCGGGAGCTGGAGGTGCTGCGGCGGGTGGAGGAGCTGCGGCGGCGCGAGCGGCTGGAGGGGATCGTGCAGTCGCTCGGCAGCGGCGAGGCCGGGGGGCACGGCTGGATCGCCCTGGAGTATCTCGAGGACGGGAGCCTGGCCGACCACGTCGCGCGCGAGGGGCCGCTGCCCTGCGAGCGCGCCGTGGGCTACGTGACGCAGGCCGCCCAGGCGGTGGCGGCGCTCCACGCGGCGGGGCTGTTCCACCGCGACGTGAAGCCCGCCAACCTGCTGCTCGGCGCCGACGGCCGGGTGCGCCTGGGCGACTTCGGCCTGTCGCGCGACCTGGACGGCACCCTGTCGGCCGCAGGCTCGCCCGCCTTCGCGGCCCCCGAGGTGATCGCCGGGCAGGCGACCGACGGGCGGCGGATCGACGTGTACGCCCTCGGCGCGACGCTGGCCTTCCTGCTCACGGGCGAGGCCATGCGTCCGGGGCGGCCCGACCTGTTCGCCCTCGACCGGGCGCGGGTGCCGCGGGACCTGCAGGAGGTGATCGCCGCGGCGACCGCGTACGAGCCCGACGAGCGGACGGCCGACGCGGCGGCTTTCGTTGAGGCGCTGCAACGAGTTACGAAAGGTGCCCGCACGATCTCCGGCGGCCTCGATGGGTCGGGTGTGGGGAGCGTCGCTCCCCGACCCGAACCGCTCGAGGAGCCCGCCGTGAAGGACAAGCCCGCCGCCCCCGCGACCCCGCTCGACGTCGCCGACCTGCCGATCGACGCCAAGCACCCCCGCTGCCCGTACTGCCACGACCCCGTCCGCCCGGGCGCCGTCGAGGCCAAGCGCTCGTGCTCGGCCTGCATGGCCTGGCACCACGCCGCCTGCTGGGAGGACCACGGCGGGTGCGCCGCCTGCGAGGCCGTCGAGGACGGGGCCCTCCCACAGGCCGAGCCCAGGGCACCCCGCCGCACCTCGCGCCTGGCGATCGCCAGCCTGGTGTGCGCCCTGCTGGTGTTCCCCACCCTGATCGTCATGGGCGGCCTGACGCTCGTTCAATCTGGCGGGTCCTCCGTGCGCTGGAGCGATCGGGTCGAGCGGCAGCCCGACGGTACCCGGGAGTACTACCTCGACTACGAGCGCGACGGGGAGCGCGGCACCGTCGGCCCCTCGCCCTCGCCGCTCGGCCGGGCCGACATTCCGGAGAGGTCGGTCTCCGTGGGCGCGCGGGTCCTGCAGGTGGCGCTGATCGCGCTCCTGCTGGCGCCGTTCGGCCTGGAGGTCGCGGCCTTCACCTGCGGTGTGCGCGCTCGCCGCCGGATCGACGCCAGCGGCGGCGCCCTGACCGGCCGCGGGTTCGCGACCGCCGGCCTGGTGGTGGCGGGGCTCAACCTGGTGGGGCCGTGCCTCATGGTGCCCGCCGGCGCGCTGGTCTGGACCCGCGCCCGCAGCGCGGCGGCCATGGAGGCTGAGATCGCGCGCAGCCACATGGAGGAGGCGCGGGCCGCCGAGGCGGAGGCGCGGACGCGCCCCGACCTGCAGGCGCTGGGCCAGGCGGTGCTGCTGTTTCGGGCCAGCGCCAACCGCTACCCCACCACCGACGAAGGCCTCGCGGCCCTCCTCGAGCGCCCCGCTGGGGTGGCGGACTGGAACGGCCCCTACCTGGACGGGCGCAGCGTCCCCCGCGACCCGTGGGGCACGCCCTATCGCTACGAGCTGGGCCGAGGCGGGGTGGCCCGCGTGATCAGCTGCGGCCCGGACCGGAACCCGGGCACGGGGGACGACATCGTCGAGCACCTCGTGCCGGTGAACGCGCCGCGCTGACCCGGTCCGAGGGACGGCGGGGACCGGCGAGGCCGGCCTCCTCAGGTAACCTCGGCCGCCCATGAGCGGCAGCGAGACCAACCTGAAGCCTGGCGGCAAGTGGAGCTTCTGGATCGACCGGGGCGGGACGTTCACCGACGTCGTGGCCCGCGATCCAAACGGGAACCTGCGGGTGGAGAAGCTCCTGTCCGCCGACCCCGAGCACTACGAGGACGCCCCCCTGGAGGGGATCCGCCGCTTCCTGGGCGACCCACCGTACGGCCCCGACCGGGTGGAGGGGATCCGCATGGGGACCACGGTCGCCACCAACGCGCTCCTCGAGCGCCACGGGGCGGCGGTGGTGCTGGTGACGACCGCGGGGTGCGAGGACCTGCTGGAGATCGGCACCCAGGCCCGGCCCGACCTGTTCGCGCTGGAGATCGTCAAGCCGACGCCGCTGGTCGCCGAGGTGATCGGGGTCGAAGAAGGCGTCGACCCCGAGGGGCACGTGCTGCGGGCGCCGGACCTGGTGCGCTTGCGGACGCTGCTGGAGGGGAGCCTGACCCGCGGCGTGCGCTCCCTGGCGGTGGCCCTCAAGAACGCCTACGCCAACCCGGCGCACGAGCGGGCGATCGGGCGCCTGGGGCACGAGCTCGGCTTCGACCACGTGGGCCTCAGCCACGAGGTGGTGGGCGAGCTGGGCCTCACCGGCCGCGGCGACACCACCACCGCCGACGCCTACCTGACGCCGCTGCTGCGCTCGTACGTGGAGCGCGTCCGAAGGCCGATCGACCGGGCGGTGCCCCTGCGGTTCATGCAGTCCAGCGGCGGCCTGGCCGACGCCAGCCGGTTCTCGGGGAAGGACGCGATCCTGTCCGGCCCCGCGGGGGGCGTCGTCGCCTGCGGCCACGTCGCCCGAGCCAGCGGCGTGCCCAAGGTGATCGGGTTCGACATGGGCGGCACCTCCACCGACGTGTGCCGCGTCGACCTGGCGGAGGGGTTCGAGCGCACCTTCGAGCGGACCGTCGCGGGCGTGCGCCTCAAGGCGCCCATGCTCAACGTGATCACGATCGCGGCCGGCGGCGGCTCGCTGCTGGCCTTCGACGGCCGCCGGCTCGCCGTCGGCCCCGAGAGCGCGGGCGCCGACCCCGGGCCGGTGTGCTACCGGCGGCCCGGCGGCCGCCTGGCGGTGACCGACGCCAACGCCGTCCTCGGGCGGGTTCAGCCGGAGTTCTTCCCCGCCTGCTTCGGCCCCGGCGCGGACCAGCCTCTCGACGTGGCCCGGGCCCGCGAGGCGCTGGCCCACCTGGCGGTCGAGGTCAGCCGCGCGACCGGGAGCGAGCGCACGGTCGAGGAGCTGGCCGCCGGCTTCGTGCGGATCGCCAACGACAACATGGCCCGGGCGATCCGCGAGATCAGCGTGGCCCGCGGCTACGACGTGAGCGAGTACGCGCTGCTGTGCTTCGGCGGCGCCGGCGCCCAGCACGCCTGCGCCCTGGCCGAGACGCTGGGCATTCGGCGCGTGCTGCTCCACCCCCTGGGCGGCGTGCTGAGCGCCTACGGGATCGGGCTGGCGGACGTGGTCCACACGGACGTCGCCGCGGTGTTGTCGCCGCTGGACACCGCGCACGCGTCGGCTGAGGGGGCCTGGACGCGCCTGGAGCAGGCGGGGCGCGAGGCGGTGTTGGCCCAAGGCGTCGCCCCGGGCGACCTCCGCCACCTGCGCAGCGCGGACCTGCGCTACCGCGGCGTCGACACCACGATCAACGTGCCCGCGCCCGGCGAGGACGGCGGTGAGGATGGGCCGGGCGCCTGGCGAGCCGCCTTCGAGGAGCGGCACCGCCGCCTGTACGGCTTCGACCGCCCCGGCCACCCGATCGAGCTGGTCAACGCGCGCCTGGAGACCGTCGGCCGCGGACGTCACCCGCAGCCCGAGCCGCGCCCGACCGAGCCGCGGCCGGTCGAGCCGGGCGCGGCCTGCGCCACCGTCACGGTGTGGTACGACCGCCTGGCGCCCGACGGAACCCGGCACCTCGAGGCCCTCGACACGCCGGTGTTCCGGCGGGAGGACCTGCCGGCGGGCGCCGCCCTCCCCCGGGCGGCGCTGATCAGCGAGCCCGTCTCCACCGTGGTGGTGGATCCCGGCTGGCGCGCTCACCTCGACGGACACGGCACCTTGCACCTCGAGGCAGCCTCGGCGAAGGCGTCGGCCGCCGAGGGGGCCGGGCGCCTCGAACACGCCGAGGACGCCCACGCCGCCGCGCTCGCCAGCGGCGGCGTGTTGCAGGTGGCCGGCGCCCCCCGCGAGCGCGTCTCCACCGAGCGCGACCCGGTGCTGCTCGAGATCATGGCCAACCTGTACATGTCGATCGCCGAGCAGATGGGCGCGACGCTGCGGCGGGTCAGCCTGTCGGTGAACATCAAGGAGCGCCTCGACTTCTCCTGCGCGGTGTTCGACAAGGACGGGGGCCTGGTCGCCAACGCCCCGCACATTCCGGTGCACCTCGGGGCGATGGGCGAGAGCGTGCGCGCGATCGAGCGGGCGCGGCAGGCTTCGGGAGACCTCTCGCCGGGCGACGTGTACCTCACCAACGACCCCTACCAGGGCGGCTCGCACCTGCCCGACATCACGGTGGTCACGCCGGTGTTCGTGGGCGAGGAGCTGGTGTTCTGGGTGGCGAACCGCGGCCACCACGCCGACGTGGGCGGGGTGGTCCCGGGCTCCATGCCCCCCTTCTCGCGGACGATCGACCAGGAGGGGGTCCGCCTCCACGACGTCTTGCTGGTGCGCGACGGCCGCCTGCGCGAGGCGGAGCTGCGGGAGCTGCTGTCCGCCGGGCGGCATCCCGTCCGCGGCGTGGACGAGCGCCTGGCGGACCTGCAGGCGCAGGTGGCGGCCAACGCCCAGGGGGTGCGGCTGCTGGGGGACATGGTGGCCCACTACGGGCTCGAGGTCGTGAGCGCCTACATGGCCCACGTGCAGGCGGACGCCGCCGCCGCCATGCGCGAGGCGATCGCCGCCCTCCCCGACGGGACCCACTCCTTCTTCGACCACCTCGACGACGGCGCCCGGATCGAGGTGGCGGTGACGATCGCCGGCGACCACGCCACGATCGACTTCACCGGCACCGACCCGGTGCTGGCGGGCAACCTCAACGCGCCCCGGGCGGTGGCCCTGGCGGCGACCCTGTACGTGTTCCGCACCCTGATCGCCCGCCCGGTGCCCCTCAACGCGGGCTGCTTCGAGCCGCTGGAGGTGAAGATCCCGCCGGGCTGCCTGCTCGACCCCACCCCGCCGGCGGCCGTGGTGGGCGGCAACGTGGAGACCTCGCAGCGGATCGTGGACGTGCTGTACGGCGCCCTGGGCCGGCTGGCCGCGGCGCAGGGCACCATGAACAACTTCACCTTCGGGGGGGAGGACTTCGGCTACTACGAGACGATCTGCGGCGGCGCCGGCGCGGGCTTCGGCTTCGACGGCGCGTCCG
>JAWLGW010000118.1:0-10778 GCA_041690735.1 Planctomycetota bacterium | reverse complement strand
CACGGTCGAGGCGGCGCGCAGCAAGGCCGGTCCGCCGTCGACCGCCAGGTCGACCTCGTCCGCCCCCGCCGCCAGCGCCTCCTCGAAGGTGACCGCGGGCGGCTCGTCGGACCGGTTGGCGCTGGTCGCCACCACGGGCACCTCGGCCCGCTCGACCACCCGCCGGGCGAACTCGTGCCCCGGCACGCGGTAGCCGGTGGTCGCCCCCTGCGCGTCCTCGAGGACCAGCGTCAGCGGCCCCGGCCAGTAGCGACGCGCCAGCCGGCGGGCGGCCCGCGGCGCCCGAGCGCCCTCCGCCAGCACCGCTGCCAGGCTGGGGACCAGGCGCGCGAACGGCTTCTCGCCCCGCTCCCCCTTGAGCGCCCGCAGCCGCTCGAGGGCGGCCTCGTCGTCGCCGCGGCACGCGATCCCGTACACCGTCTCGGTCGGCAGCAGGACCAGGGCGCCGGCGCGCAAGGCGCCCGCGACCTCGTCGATCAGCTCCTGCGCCCGGTCGCCGACGTCGGCCAGCGAGCGCGTCTCGAGCTCGGAGCGGTGGGTCATGTGCGGACGGCGTCCCCCGAGGATCGTCACCAGCGGACGGGCTGGCCCCGTATGCTAAGGCAAGGCCCGCAATAATGCGCCGCCGGGGTGCGTCACCGCCACGGGGAGCGGTCAGCGGTTAGCTGTTAGCTGCGGCGAGGAGTCCCTCCCTCGAGCGACAGCTCTAACCGCTAACGGCTAACTGCTAACCGCTATCTGAGTTGACCTTACGGCGGACCCTCGGTAGGGTCGCCGACCTCGGAGGTTCTCATGCGCAGCTCCGCCCGGACCGTTCGCTCCATCCCCGGCCTGGCCGCCCTGGCCGCCCTGACGGTGTCCGTCGCGGCGCCCGCCGTCGCCCAGGACGCCCCGGGCCCCGCCGAGACCGGCGAGGCCGAGGCGCCGGCCCCCGACCCCAAGCGGGTCTCCCTGGCGACCGAGTGCGTCCTGGACGGGGAGGCCGCCAAGCCGAACACGCTCCAGTACTTCTTGTGGGAGCGGCTCAACCACTTCCGCCTACGCGTCGACAGCGCCAAGCCGATCGGCGCCAAGAACCTCGACGCCTACGTGGCCAAGATCGCCAAGTGGTGGGAGAAGGAGGAGCCGCAGGCCGGCCCCCCGAGCCTCACGATCACCGCCAAGCAGGAGGTGAAGTACGACGCCGCCGAGTTCTACGGCGAGGCGCAGGCCCACAACTTCAAGGGCACGATCCGCGCCGACGTCAAGGACGCCGCCGGCGAGACCCTGCTGGTGGTCGAGTTCCCCTTCGCCTGGGGCCGCTTGATCTCCTCGGGCCTCACCAAGAACCAGGTCTTCATGCGCTACAGCCAGCTGGTTCAGACCGGCCTGGCGCTGCAGGTCCTCAACCACGCCGCGGTGCGCGAGCGGATCCCGGCCAAGAAGCGCAAGGACCTGGCCAAGTGGTCGACCCAGGAGCGCGACAAGCTGCTCGAGTTCCTGGGCTCGAGCACCGAGGCCATGAAGAAGAGCGAGCTGGCCCAGAAGCTCAAGGGGCTCGACCTCGGCGGCGAGTGAGCCGCGACTGAACCCACCCCGGGCCACGGGCGTCCCACCTTTAGGAGCTGCAGCATGGCCAAGCGGCGCGCTTCCCACGAGGACGACGACGACGTCGGCTTCCGCACCCCCACCAAGCGGGAGGTGAAGCGGAAGAAGGAGACCGGCCGTACCCGTCGAGATCGTGGCCGGGAGCGCGAGGAGGCAGCTCCAGCCGAGCGGCCCGACAAGAAGAAGGCCGACAAGAAGAAGGAGACCGGCCGCGCCCCCCGTCGTGAGCGCGAGCCGGCTCCCGCAGCGCCCCCCACCGCCTCCAAGGCCGCAGCGCCGGCGGCCTCCGCGGGGGCCCCCGCGGTGCCGCGCAAGGCGGTGCCGCTGCTCGCGGGCCTCGGCGCCGCCCTCCTGCTGGGGGTGGCCCTGCTGGCCCTCCTCAAGGGCGGCACCCCGCCCCCGCCGCCCGAGACCACCGCGATCACGCCGGTCCAGGCCACCCACTCCGCCACCTCCGATCCCGCCACCCCTGCGCCTCCCGAGCGCCCGATCGAGCGTCCCACCCCGGCCGTGACGCCGGTCGAGCCGCCCCCGATCGAGCAGCCGGCCGAGGTCGAGGCGCCGGATGGTGCCCCCAAGGATCCCCTCGAGGAGCTCGCCGGCCGCTCGGCGACGCACGCCGAGGTGGCCCGGATCCTCGACGAGTACACCGCCCTGTTCGACGAGCGCGCCCTCCGCGACCCCGGCCCCGGGTTCGAGAACTTCCTCGAGCGCCGCCGCAAGGAGGAGGAGCTGCTCGAGCGGGTGCGGGCCATGGGCCCCCTGGCGGTCGACGCCCTGTCGGACATGCTGCTGGGCCTCGACCACCGCCAGTACCGCCTGTTCCTGGGCAAGGCCCTGGCCGGGATCGAGGGCCCCGACGCCCTGGCGGCCGTGGGGAACATCCTGGGGCAGGTCAAGGACGTCTCCCTCCAGACCACCATGGTCCGCTACCTGCCGCAGACCGCCGAGGCGGCCGACCTGGTGGGGGCGGCCTTCCAGGGCGAGGAGGACGCCAACCTGCGGACCCTCCTCATGCGGGAGTACGCCCAGCGGCTCGGTGACGACCTCTCTCGCGGCGGCGACATGTTCCGCGACACCGCCCAGAACGACCCCGACCCCAACGTGCGCGCCGAGGCGGTGACGATCCTGGGCAAGCGGGGCGACCCCGCCGACCAGCAGCTGCTGGAGGGGATCATCACCAGCGAGAGCAACCTCGCCATCCGGCAGCGGGCGATCGACTCGTACGGCGCCACCGCCAAGGAGGCCGGGCTGCCCTTCCTGGAGTCGATCCTGCGCGACCCCGACAGCTCCCGCAACGTGCGCGCCAGCGCGGTGCTGGCGATCGGCAAGGCGGGCGGCGATCAGGCTCTGGCGACCCTCGACGTGGTCGCCCAGACCGATCCCGACCCCGAGATCCGCCGGCGGGCCGACAACATGGCCCGCTCGCTCCGCCGCGCCAAGGAGCAGAACCCCGAGGACCGGGTCGACGATCCCCCGCCGATCCAGGTCGGTCCGGGCCAGCCGATCGAGAGGAATTGACGAACAGAGAACATGGTTAGGAACGGGGAATGAGGTTCATCCGCAGCTGCGGAAGGCCACGCCATTCCTCATTCCGACGCCTACTGGGAGGGACTTCATTCCTCATTCCCAGTTCATGTTCGCTGTTCGTGTTCCCTGCCCTTCGCTGCCCTTCCCTCCTTTTCACCCCTTTCACCCTCCTTTCGCACTCCTTTCGCGTTCGGGTCATCGCCTTCGCGCCCGCACGCTAAAGCCCTCCTCGCCTGCGACTTCCTCCCTCCGTCCCTTCGGCCCTCGCTTTGCCATGAGGCCTCCCGGAAGGAACCAACAGCCTCCCCGGAGGCGAGGAAGGAGGCGTCATGGCGACGCGTACAGTGGTGCTCTCGGCGGTGGTCCTGGCGGCGGCGTTCACCGCCGGCGAGGCGCGGGCGGAGACGGTGGAGGTGACCGCCTCGGGGCTCAACGTCCGCTCGGGGCCGAGCACCCGCTATCGAGTGGTGACCGTGATCCGAAAGGGGCAGCGGTTCAACGTCGTCGCCCGCTCCGGCAGCTGGCGCAAGCTGCAGGTCGGGGGGACCCAAGGCTGGGCCTCCGGCAGCTACCTGCGGACGGTCTCCGGCGGGTCCAGCAGCGGCGGCGGCGCCGCCTACACCGTCACCGCCTCGGCCCTCAACGTCCGCAGCGGCCCCAGCACCCGCTACCGGGTGGTGGGCACCGTCCGCCGCGGCCAGCGGGTGACCGTGCGCGGCTCCAGCGGCGCCTGGCGCAAGATCGCCTTCGGCGGCGGCGCCGCCTGGGTCCACGGGGCCTACCTCAGCCGCGGCGGCGGCGGCAGCACCGCGGCGCCCGCGCCGGCGCCCTCCGGCAACCGACCCACCTCGCGGGCGGGCTTCATTCAGCTGGCGGGCTCGGGGCCCGGCTTCTACGGGTACTCGATCGCCTCGGGCCGATGGGGGCGCCCCCACATGGTCTACGGGATCGAGCGCGTCGGACGGCAGCGGGCGAGCGAGCGGAGCGCCCGGATCGGCGTGGGCCACATCAGCCGGGAGAACGGCGGCTTCTTCGCGCCGCACGTCACCCACCGTGAGGGCAAGAACGCCGACATCCGTCCGGTGCGCCGCGACGGGCGCGCCTCGCCGACCACGATCTACAGCAGCAGCTACAGCCGGAGCGGCACGCAGCGGCTGATCAACCAGCTGCGCGCGGCCATGAACGAGCGGAGCATCCTGTTCAACGATCGCCGCACCAGCGGCACCCGCTACTACCCCGGCCACCACAACCACCTGCACTTCAGCATTCGCTGAGCGAGCGGTCAGCCGTCAGCAGTCAGCGGTCACAGTGGCCGCTGCCTGCTGAGCGCTGAAGGCTGACCGCTCTTCAGGCGACCGGGCTGCGGGGCGGGCGCAGCGAGCCGAGGGTTCGCTGCGTCCGTCGCGCTCCGGGGGGGTGGGCGCGCCGGCTGACGCGCGGGGCGCCGCCCCGGCGGCCGCCGCGGCCGCGCCGCGTCGCCTCGGCGTCAGCCTCGGCCTGCATGACCTGCAGGGCGTCCATGACCTCCCCTGTGATCGAACGCCAGGTGGTCAGCTCGTCGGGCGCCTCGCGGTACGCCTCGAACCGGAGCGGCTTGCCGATCCGCACCTTCATGCGCCTGCCGAAGCAGGGCATCTGCGGGCCGCCGGTGTGATAGATCGGCACCACCGGGGCGCCCGTCTGGTGCTGGATCCAGCCGATCCCCGGACGCCCTCGCCGGCGCAGCCGGCCGGTCTTCGAGCGGGTGCCCTCGGGGTACATGGTGAGGACCACGTTGCGCCGCCGCTCGCGCATGAGGCGCACGGTGTCGGTGAGGGCGAACTGGTCCACCCCCTGGTCCCGGTCCACCGGAATGGCGCCCAGCAGCGACGTCAGCAGCCGCAGGGCCGGGGTGGGGATGTTCTCGGGGGCGGCGAACACCGCCAGGTAGCTGTTCTTGTCGGCCAGGCGGCGCCGGCTCGACAGCGCCCACACCGTGCCCACCCAGGCGTCCCAGGCGGTGGTGTGGTTGGGCGCCAGGATCACCGGCTGCCCCTCCACCTCGGCGAGGTGCTCGATCCCCTCCACCTCCACGTGGTTGAACACCCGGAAGACCAGCCACACCAGCGGGAGCATGAAGAATCGCTGCGCGTAGAAGGTGAGGGAGAAGCGCAAGGGGTCGGGCTTGACGATTACCATGGCGGCTGGATTCTAGGCGGCTCGCCGCCGACCGACCACCGCGAGGACCCGTTCCATGGCCGCCTCCGAGCCCCGCCCCGACTCGTCCCCCCGCGCCGTGGTCCTGCTCTCGGGCGGCCTCGACTCCACCACCGCCGCCTGCTGGGCCCTGCGAAAGGGCTACGCGGTCACGGCCCTGTCGGTCGACTACGGCCAGCGCCAGCGGATCGAGCTGGAGCGGGCCCGCGCCGTGGCCGAGCGCCTGGGGCTCGAGCACCGGGTCCTGAGCCTCGACCTGCGCGCCGTCGGGGGCAGCGCCCTCACCGACCCCGGCATCGAGGTCCCCAAGGACCGCGACGAGGGCGCCATCGGCGGCGGCGTGCCGGTGACCTACGTGCCCGCTCGCAACACGATCCTGCTGTCCCTGGCCCTGGGCGTAGCAGAAACGCAGCGGGCGCGACATCTGGTGCTCGGAGTCAACGCGCTGGACTACTCGGTCGGCGGCGATACTCGGGTTTGGGTGCGGGACGAGAGGATGCGGGTCCACCATCCCACGATCTCCGAGTTCGTCGATGACTTCCCCGACGGCGCCTACGAGACCTTATCCGTCGATCGCATGACGTGGTGCCCGCAGTGGCGGAGGGTCCGAGCGCGCGTCGCTCACCTGGTCGAGACCAAGCGCTGCTTCCGCATCCACCTGGAGCGTGGCAGCTCGATCGACGTCACCGAGGATCATTCGCTGTTTACCGTCGGCGACGGCTATGAGCTCGAGCCGATTCGGGGAGCGGAGATCGAGCCGGGCATGCCGCTCGTCACACCGCTGACGCTCGAAGAAGTCCACCCCCCGCACGACCTCGAGTCATGGGACCTCACAGGCCTCGCGGCCTTCGCGAACGCCGGCCTCTCCAGGCGGATGGCGCGCGAGGAGGCCGGAGAGGTTCGCCACCGCGCCTTGGCACTGCCCGTCCGGCTACCCGTCACCGACGATCTGCTGTACGCGATGGGGCTCTGGATTGCGGAGGGACACATCAGCCAAAGCGGAATGATCTGCTACTCCAACGGCATCGAACGCGCGCGCGAGACGGTCGCGAGAGCGTTCCTCGCCTTCGGCGGCAGTGTGCACGTGGGCAGGAACGGGGTCGACTACTACGTCCGCGGCGGGAAGCTCTTCGCTCACATGTTCCAGTTTCTCGGATTGACTGGCCGCGCCGTGGACGGAACGAAGCGTCTGCCGCCGTGGTTCTGGAGCCTTTCTCGACCACAGAAGCAGCGCCTCCTGGCAGGCTTCTGGGATGGGGATGGGGGTCGCGTCCACTCCAACTCCACGGCATCCTGCGCTCAGAAGTCATCGGCGCTCCTCCGCGACGATCTGGTCTACGCTCTCCAGTCCCTTGGCGCCTACCCCGCGCTTTCACCTCTCCGCTCACAGGAGGGCCTCTTGCTGCGGCTCTGCTCGGGGCACGACTTCGGAGCTTTCGCGGAGCTACCCCTCCTCGACCAGCACAAGGCGAGCTCGGCCCGGCGCGCGGCGGCGCGGCCACGAAGGGACCGGAGCCGCGGCTTGTGGAAGACGCATGCGCTGTGGGAGCGGATCCGTGCCGCGCCGAAGGGGCCGGGTGTTGCCGGCGAGCTCTACAACCGCCTCGGCAAGTACGACAACAGCGTCAGGGGCCAACGGCACGAGCTCCTGCGGACCGTCGGACTCGGCCACCTGGTCGATACGCCGCTTGGATTCCAGATGGTCACGGAGGTCGAGGAGGTCGAGCAGACCGTGATGTACGACCTCTCTGTCGAGTCGAACGAGAACTTCTACGCCAACGGCGTCCTCGCCCACAACTCGGGCTATCCCGATTGCCGCCCCGAATTCCTGACCGCTTTCGAGCACCTGGCGAGCGTCGCAACACGGGCCGGCAGCGAGGAGGGGGTCAGGTTCGAGATCCATGCCCCGCTGCTCGAGCTGACGAAGGCTGAGATCGTGAAGCTGGCGATCGAGCTCGGAGCACCCCTCGAGCTCACCTGGTCCTGCTATGACCCTGTTGTCGCTGACGCACGCGCGCTGTCCTGCGGCCGCTGCGACGCCTGTCAGCTGCGCCTCAAGGGCTTCCGGGAGGCCGGCGCCGCCGACCCCATTCCCTACGCCTCAGGAGAGACAGCATGACCGACCCCGACCAGCCCCTGTGCCCGCAGGCCCGGCCGTACGTGATCGAGGAGCAGCCCGGCAAGAAGGCCTGGTGCGCCTGCGGCCGCTCCCAGAACCAGCCCTACTGCGACGGGTCCCACAAGGTGTGCTCGATTCGCCCGGCGGTGGTCGAGATCGCCAAGGCCCGCCACGTCGCCTGGTGCGGCTGCCGGGCGACGAAGACCCCGCCCTTCTGCGACGGCTCCCACGCCCGTCTGTGAGCACTCGCTCCCAAACGAAAGGACGCTCCCATGCGCCACACCCTGTGCCTCGTCTTCACCCTGACCCTGCTCGCCTGCAGCTCCGGACCGAAGGGCGACCCCGCGAGCCAGCCCGCGCAGGGCGGCCAGCAAACGGCTGCCGCCGCCGAGCCCCTGTCCCTCGAGGCCCCGGCCGACGTGGCGGCGCCTCCTGCCGACGCGGAGGTCACGGCCTCGGGCCTCGCCACCAAGGTGCTGCGCCCCGGCACCGGCACGGTCCACCCCGGTCCGACCGACCGCGTCACCGTGCACTACGTCGGCTGGACCACCGACGGGAAGCGGTTCGACAGCAGCATCGAACGGAACCAGCCCGCCACCTTCCCGCTGAACCGGGTGATCGCGGGCTGGACCGAGGGGCTGCAGCTCATGGTCGAGGGCGAGCGGCGCCGGCTGTGGATCCCCGAGCGGCTCGCCTACGGCGGCCGAGCCGGCGCGCCCCAGGGCATGCTGGTGTTCGACGTGGAGCTGCTCCGGATCGAGCGGTAGTCGGTTCGGCGCCGCCCTTGCTCCGTTCGCCCCGGGGCAAGGGCGAGGCGCGGCGAGCTGCTGGCTACTCCTCCTCGTCCTCGGGCGTGTACTCCGCCTTGAACACGACGCGGTAGCCGATCCCGGCCACGGCGGCGGCCGCGGCGGCGGCGCCGAGGGCGCCCAGGCCGAGCACGCTGCTGGCGAAGCCGGCGGTGCCCACGAAGAACAGGGCGGCGTAGCCGAGGGCCTTCTTCTGGGCCGCCTCGGCGGAGGTGCCCGAGCTCCACTTGTCGAGCTGGGCCGGCTTCTTCTTCTTGCCCTCGCCCTTCTTGTAGTCGGCGTCCCGCTCGGCGATCTGCGCGGCGCGGCAGTCGGAGCACACCAGCCCCTCCTGGCCGTAGGCGCCGGCGAGCTGGTCCTCGGCGAGCTTCACCGAGCACACGGTGCAGCGATAGCCCTGCTCCTTCTCGGCCTGGTAGGCCTGCTCGGCGGCCTCGGCGTCGATCCCGAACTCGGCCAGGATCGCCTTGCGGCTCCGCATGGAGACGCTCCGATCGCCCGGCACCCGCACCTTGAGCTTGCAGTCCTTGCAGCGCACCTTCTTGCCCGCCTTGCTGGCGGGGACCCGATACTTCTTCCCGCAGGTGCAGGTGAACTTGATCTTGGGCTGCGCGAACCGTCCGGTTCCCGAGGACAGTCCGTTCATGGCTCCAACCCCCTGTGGCTGTGCTGCGGCGGAGGGCGCGCTGCGGCGTCGACCGCGGCCGACGCGGCGCCCGTGGCCCGCCTGATAGCGAGGAGCATACCGTTCCCAGAAGTGGTGTCTACAACCTCATGTAACTCAACTTCTTTCCTCCTATCCCTTTACCCTGCCGTGACCGTGGCCGGCTGGCGCGGGGGCACCCCGTCCCCGGACGGTCTCGCGGTGGAACGCACCTAGCACGATCTTCGAGTTTCGAGGACGTCGCGTCGGGTCGGTCGGCGCCCGCGGAGAGCGACCGTGGGTCCCGGAGCGGGGTCGCCGCGCCCGCGGCTGCTGCTATACTCGACCGCCTTCGGAGGATGCGTATGGCCACCGTTCGGATCTTGAACGGTCCCAATCGCGATCAGACCTTCCAGCTCAGGGGCGGCGAGCTGGTGGGGCGCGACCCGTCGAACGCCATCCAGGTGTTCGCGCCGGGCGTCTCCCGCAAGCACTTCAAGTTCGATGCTGAGGGCGGGCAGTTCTTCGTCCAGGACCTCGGCTCGAGCAACGGCACCTACGTCAACAACCAGAAGATCAGCCGCCACCGCCTGGCCGAGTCGGACACGATCACCGTCGGCGGGATCAACCTGCTGTTCAGCCCTAGCGACGACCCGGCGCCGCCCCTGAACTTCAGCAGCGAGGAGGTGCCGCTGGGCGCCTTCGGCATGTCGCCCGGCCCCGGCGGCGGCGGGTTCGGGGCCAGCCCCGCGCCCGGGGGCGGAGCGGGGGGCGACATGTTCGGCCAGGCCGTCCCGGCCGCCCTGGCGACCGCCCCCACCGCCAGTCAGCCGGCCGGCGTGGAGATGCGCGAGGACGACGAGGAGGACGCCGGCGAGGACTTCTCGCTCGACGCCAGCATCGTGTTCGACGCCTCGAGCTTCGCCGCGGCGGACGACAAGGCCGCGGCGCTGCAGAAGCGCCTGCAGCTCATGTTCGAGATCAGCCAGGACCTCGGCGCGGCCTCCTCGATGGAGGTCATGCTCGAGCGGATCCTCGACAAGCTGCTGGCCGTGTTCCCGCAGGCCGACCGCGGGTTCATCATGATCGGCGACACCGTCGAGGAGCTGAAGCCGATGGCGGTGCAGACGCGCAACGCCGACTCGAGCAAGGCTCAGATCTCCAAGACGATCGCCCGCAAGGTCATGGGCGAGAAGCAGGCGATCCTCAGCCAGAACGCCATGGAGGACGACCGCTTCTCGGGCGGCATGTCGATCGTCAACCTGCGCATCCTCTCCATGGCCTGCGCGCCGCTGCTGTACCGCGACGAGGTGTTCGGGCTGATCCAGCTCGACACGCAGAACCGCTCCAAGTTCACCTCGGACGACCTGAACCTGCTGGCGGGGATCGCCGCCCAGGCCGCGGTGTTCCTCAAGAACCTGCGGCTGTTCGAGAGCGTGGCCAAGGAGGCCGAGGCGCGGGCCAACCTGCAGCGCTACTTCTCGCCGGCCCTCGCCGACCAGGTCGCCAGCGGCGCGATCGACCTCAAGCTCGGCGGCGACATGAAGCAGGGCACCGTCTTCTTCTCGGACATCATCGGCTTCACGAGCATGTCCGAGAAGATGACCGCCTCCGATGTCGTGGCGAAGATCAACCGGTACATGAAGTACATGGTCGACATCGTCTTCAAGTACAACGGCTCGGTCGACAAGTTCATCGGCGACTGCATCATGGCCGTGTGGGGCGCGCCGGTCGCGATCGAGCGAGAGGCGGTGGCCGCCGTGTCGGCGGCGGTCGAGATGCAGAACGCCCTGTTCCTGTTCAACGGCGAGCTGTACGCCGAGGGGACCCGGCCGATCCACATGGGGGTCGGCCGCAACACCGGCAAGTTCGTGGCCGGGAACAGGGGCACCCA
>JAWLGW010000117.1:0-10809 GCA_041690735.1 Planctomycetota bacterium | reverse complement strand
CGTCGAGGACCGCGCCGTCGCCAGCGCCGACATGCAGACCAAGCTGCAGCAGATGGTCGAGCAGGCGCAGGAGCGGCAGGCGCGGGAGAAGAAGCGGAAGGGCGGCGCGGCGCCCGCGCCCGAGGTCGGCCCGCCCGCTCCGCGATAGCCGCCCCGCTCCGCGCGCTCGGGACGTCGCTGTTGAGCGGTCTGCCCGCGGGTGCTCCAATGCCGCCCTGGGGGGTCGCATGCAGGGGAACGGAGCCGAGCGCCGGAGGTGGATCCGCGCCGGTGGTCTGGCCGGACTGGGCGCGCTCCCGATCGCGCTGGCGGCGGTGATCGGCAGCCTCGGCGGCGTCGGCACCTTCACCTTCGGCTACGGCAAGGGCCTGAGCTACTTCAGCGCCGATCCGCGCGCCTGCGCCAACTGCCACGTCATGCAGGAGTACTACGACTCCTGGCTCAAGAGCAGTCACCACCAGGTGGCGGGGTGCGCCGACTGCCACCTGCCCCACGACCCGGTGCGGAAGCTGGTGTCCAAGGCGGACAACGGCTTCTTCCACTCGCTGGTGTTCACCCTGGGGACGCCAGACGTCATCCAGATCAAGCCGCGCAATCGGCGGATCACGCAGCGCGACTGCCTGGCCTGCCACGGAGACGTGGTCCACGCCATGCTGCCGGCGTCTCCTGCCCTGGAGACGCCGAGCTGCGTCCGCTGTCACACCGCGGTCGGCCACGCGGGCCGCTGAATCGGAGGGATCACATGGAGGGGGAGGAGCTCGGAGAGCCGCAGCAGGCGCGCGGCGGGGACGGGCCCCAGCAGGCGTCCGGTGGGGCCGGCGGGGCCGCGCCCAACAGGCGCTTGCTGGCGACGGCGCTCCTGGTGAGCGCGCTGGCCACGTTCGCCATCACCGCGCTGCTGGTGTCGATCTTCGAGCGGCGCACCGAGGCCCGCAGCCCCTTCGTGCGGCTGGTGGAGGTGGACGAGGTCACCACCGACCCGGCGCCGTGGGGGGTGAACTGGCCGCGCCAGTACGACAGCTACCTGCGGACGGTCGACTTCGCCGAGACCGAGTACGGCGGGTCGAGCGCCATGCCGGAGCAGAAGCTCGAGTCCCAGCCGTGGCTGCGCCGGATGTACTCGGGCTACGCCTTCTCGATCGACTACCGCGAGGCCCGCGGGCACGCCTACATGCTCCACGACCAGGAGGTCACCGAGCGGGTCACCAAGCGGTCGCAGCCCGGCGCCTGCCTGCACTGCCACGCCAGCGTGATCCCCACCTACCGGCGCCTGGGGCTGGAGGCGCGCGGCGCGCCGGCGGACGCGGCAGCGCTGGGGGCGGCCTTCGACGCCGCCGCCGTCGACGCCGGCTTCGAGCAGCTCAGCACCGTGGACTACGCGGCGGCCCACGCCGAGCTGGAGAAGACGCCCGACGGCACCGAGACCCCGGGCGCGCACCCGGTGAGCTGCGTCGACTGCCACGAGCCGAAGACGCTGCGCCTGCGGGTCAGCCGCCCCGGCTTCATGCGCGGGATCGCGGCCCTGGCGGCGGGGGACGCCGAGGTGCCGCACCTGCCCAGCATCGAGCGCTGGCGCCAGGGCGACCGCTCGCGCCCCTACGACCCCAACGTCGACGCCTCCCGGCTGGAGATGCGCTCCTTCGCCTGCGCCCAGTGCCACGTGGAGTACTACTGCGGCCCCAAGGAGACGTTGTTCTTCCCCTGGGACCGGGGCCTGCGGGCCGAGCAGATCGAGGCGACCTTCGACGCCCACCGGTTCCCCGACGGCGAGCCCTTCTACGACTGGCGGCACGGGGAGACGGGGGCCAAGGTCTACAAGGCCCAGCACCCCGAGTTCGAGCTGTGGAGCCAGGGGATCCACGCCCGCAGCGGGGTCAGCTGCGCCGACTGCCACATGCCCTACGAGCGCGAGGGCGCCATGAAGGTCAGCAGCCACTGGGTCAGGAGCCCGCTGCTGAGCATCAACAGCTCCTGCCAGACGTGCCACAAGGTGCCCGAGCAGGAGCTGCGCGAGCGGGTGCTGACGATCCAGCGGCGGACCGTCGCGCTGCGGGACCGGGCGGCGGCGGCGCTGGTGGACATGCTCGACGCGATCCGCGCGGCGCAGGCGGCGGGCGCGAGCGCGGAGCAGGTCGCCCCGATCCTCGACCTGCAGCGGCGCGCCCAGTGGCGCCTCGACTTCGTGAGCAGCGAGAACTCCCACGGCTTCCACGCCGACCAGGAGGCCGCGCGCGTGCTCGCCGAGGCGATCGACTACGCCCGGCAGGCGGAGGCCCAGGCCGCGCGCCTGCGAGCGCCGGCGGCGCCCACCGACCTCCCGCCGGGGGAGCCGGTCCAGGGCGTCACGCCGAAGGAGAAGGCGCCGCGGGCCCCGTACGGCGACCCGCGGTAGCCGGCGCGACGACGTCGCGTCCACCGGGCTTGTCTCCTGACGACGAAGACCGCCTTCAAGACTCTGAGGAGTTGACCGCAGAGCGCGCAGAGAGCGCAGAGATTCGCTGAGATCTTCCTCTGCGATTCTCTGCGTCCTCCGCGATCTCTGCGGTTGGATTCTTTCTCCGTTCGGCTCTTTCGCTTCGGAGCGCGCGTCTCGTCAGGACGGCGGGGTGAGCGAGGCGATCCAGGCCTTGCCGGCGTCGCTGGCGAAGAAGCGGTCCAGGGGCTTGGCGAGGAGCGCCCGGGCCCGGGGGCTGAGCTCCCAGGTCCAGTCGCCGACGACCTCTCCGCCGTGGTCGCGGTACAGCTCGTCCAGCCAGCTCTCCTCGTCGCGGAGCGCCGAGCTGCGCAGCCCCTCCCACACCTGATCGCGGGCGCGGGCGGTGGTCTCCTCGCCGGGGAGCAGGCTGGCGACCGGTCGATCGAGCAGGTGCTCGCCCAGGCGCCGGCGCGCCTTGCGGAAGCCCTCCCGGTTCTCGTCCGAGAGGACGAACTGGATCATGCGTTCTACGGCCAGCCCGCTGAAGCCGCCCAGGAAGGTCTTGATCTTGACCTCGAGGCGCCCCTCGAGCTCCTCGCTGACGACCGCCATCACCTTCTTGCGGATCGGGCCGATCACCGGCAGCTTGTTGACGAGGTTCCCGAACAGGTCGGCCTTCTTGATGAACTCGGTGATGCCGGTGTACAGGATCGAGCCCAGCATGGCCTCGATCGCCGGGGAGCGCAGGAACGTCCGCACCGCCTCCGGGTCGGGGTCGGCCCGCTCGAAGGCGTCGAGGAGGCGGGCCGCGGCCTCGGGCGACAGGAGCTCCCGCGCCGGGCGCTGCTCCTTCCGCAGCCGCTCCTCGCCCCGCTGCCAGGCCTTGTCGTAGCGCGGGCGCGCCTTCTCCCAGAAGCCGTCGTCGCCGCGCACCTCCTCGACGAGCGCCTGCACGTCGTCGCGGGGGGCCGCCTCGGCCAGGGTCTTGTGGCGCAGCCAGGACTCGACGTCGGCGACCAGCCGCTCCCCGGCGGTGCGCGCGCCCTCGCTCGTCACCTCGGCTTCATCGCTCATGTCACACCCCCCGCTCGGCGTGCGGCCACACGTACTTGTGGAGCTGCAGGTTCATGCGGGCGCCCCGGGGCCCCGCCTCCAGGATCCAGGACGCCAGGCGCGCCGGGTCCAGCTCCCCGTGCACCGGCGAGAACAGGAGGGCGCAGCCGACCTGCTGCAGGTCCTGCGCCCGCGCCACCTCGCAGGCGAAGTCGAAGTCGGTCCGGTCGGCCACCACGAACTTCACCTCGTCGGTCGCGCGCAGCAGCCCGAGGTCCTGCAGGCGGTTGCGCTTGCTCATGCCGCTGCCCGGGCACTTCACGTCCACGATCCGCACCACGCGCGGATCGAGGGCCGAGGTGTCGACGTGTCCGCCGGTCTCGACCAGCACCGTGTGCCCAGCGTCGCACAGGCGGGCGGCCAGGGAGAGGCAGCCGGGCTGCTCCAGGGGCTCGCCGCCGGTGAGCAGCACCAGGTCCACGCCGCGCTGCCCCACGTCGGCCACCACCTCCTCGATCGGGCGCCGCTCGCCGCCCTCGAAGGCGTAGGCGGTATCGCACCACCGGCAGCGCAGCCCGCAGCCAGTGAGGCGCACGAAGGCGCAGGGGAGCCCGGCCCGGGTCCCCTCGCCCTGCAGGCTCACGTAGAGCTCGCTGAGCACCACCTCCTCGTCGCTGCCGAAGTCCCTCATGAGGGCCCCCATGCTAAACGGCCGGGAGCGGGCCCCGGCCCGTGAGGGGGACCGGTCACGGTGTGAGGCTGTCGCAGAGCGTCCGCCGGTCGGCCTCGAGCAGCCCTCGCATCAGCGACAGGCCGCGTCCCGCTCAGAGCTGGCGCGCGAGACGGGGCGCGGCTCAGCGCGCAGCGAGCAGCGCCGCGGCGGCCTCGGCGACCTGTTCGGGGTGGAGGTCCTCCAGGCAGATCCGGCGGGCGTCGCCGCGGTGGCAGCGGCGGGCGAGGCAGGGGGCGCAGTCGGCGGCGCCCTGCAGGAGGCGCAGGGGCGCCGTCCCCCCGAGGCCGCCGGGTCCCGTGCGGGCGGGGTCGGCGGCGCCGAACAGCGCCAGCACGGGGCGCCCCAGCGCGCGGGCCAGATGGAGCGGGCCCGTATCACCCCCCACCACCAGGCTGGCCCCGGCCAGCAGGCGCGCGCTGTGCACGAGGTCGAGGGCGCCGCACCGGTCGCGGGGGCGCGCGCGTCGGCAGCGGTCGGCCACCGCGGCGGCGGCGGCTCGGTCGGCGCTCCCGCCCACCAGCACGACCTCCAGGGTGGGCTCCTGCTCGGCCAGCCGGTCGGCGACCGCGGCCAGGGTCTCGGGCAGGGGACGGTTGGCCGGCTTGCCGGCCCCTGGCAGGAGGACCACCGTCCGCGTCGGGCGGGGAGGCGCGCGCAGGGCGGGCGGCAGGCGAGGGGCGGGCGGCGGCGCGAGCCCCTCCGTCCCGGCGGCGCCGGCCGCGCGCGCCAGGGCCTGCGCCAGCGCGACCGCCCGCGCGACCGCGTGCGCCTCGCCGGGCCGCGGCGCCGGCACCCGCTCGTGGTACAGCAGCGCCGCCCCCTCGGGCGCCCAGGTCGGACCCAGCACGCGCCGGGCGCCCGCGGCCCGCGCCACCAGGGCGCTCCGCAGCAACCCCTGCAGGTCGAGGGCCAGGTCGAAGCCGCCGCGGCGCAAGGTGCGCAGGCCGCGGCCCAGCGGGGGCAGCGCCGCAGGCGACAGCCGGAGCCCGCCGGGGAACGCCTCCTTGCGCGGCACGACGACCACCTCGTCGAGGGCGGGGTGACCCACCAGCAGCGGCGCCGCCAGGGACTCGACGGCCCACGTCAAGTGCGCGCGCGGCAGCGCCTGCCGCAGCACCTCGAGGGCGGGGAGGGCGTGCACCACGTCGCCCAGGGCGCTCAGACGGATGAGCAGCAGTCTCACGGCCGCATGATGCCATCCGCGCCCTCGCCCGTGCCCGCGCAGCCCGAGGCGACGGCAGGGGATCCGTTACAATCCGCCTCTCCACTCAGACCCGGAGGCGCACCCTCTCCGTGACCCCCGCCGAGGCGCTCGAGGCGCTGGCCCGCACGGCCGGCACACCCTTCCGCTCCAACGGCGCGCCCACGCCGGCGCAGGGGCTGCTCGAGCTGGCGGTGCGCGCCAGCCGCGCCCGCGGCGGCTTCCTGGCTCGTGTGGAGGCGGGCGGTCTGCGAGTGCTGGCGGGCGTCGGCGACGGGGAGGACCCATCCCCGCGGCAGCTGGAGCGGGTGGCGGAGGCGGTGCGCGAGGCCCTGGACGGGGTGACGGCGGCGCCGCCCGCCATGACGGGCGGGGCGGCGCCGGCGGGGGCGGTGGCCGTCAAGGCGGAGGCCGGGCACCCACCGGTCCACGCGCTCCCGCTGCTGGACCCGGCCACGGGCGCCTGGGAGGGCGTCCTGGGGCTGCTCCCGGCGCCCACCGCCCCCACCGAGGCCGACCCCACCACGGCGGCGGTGCTGGCGATCCTGCGCAGCCTGGCCTGGCCCTGCCTCGACGACGGCGGCGCGCCGCCGCCGTCGGCGTCGAGCGGCGCCGCGCCGCTGAAGCACGAGTACGAGGAGATCATCACCCGCTCGCCCAAGGTGCACGCGGTGCTGCGCAAGCTGGACCGCATCATGGGCGCCCGGGTGCCGGTGCTGATCTGCGGGGAGACCGGCACCGGCAAGGAGCTGATCGCCCGGGCGATCCACCGCAACGACCCCCATCGGCGGCGCAAGCGGTTCTACGCCCAGAACTGCGGCGCCATCGCCGGGTCGCTGCTGGAGAGCGAGCTGTTCGGCTACGTGGAGGGCGCCTTCACCGGCGCCGACCGGCGCAAGCAGGGCCTGTTCGAGATCGCCTCGGGCAGCACCCTGTTCCTGGACGAGATCGCCGAGATGAGCCCCGACATGCAGACCCGCCTGCTGCGCGTCCTGCAGGAGGGCGAGGTGGTGCCGCTCGGCAGCGCCGAGCCGGTGCAGGTCGACGTGCGGATCGTGGCCGCCACCCACCGGGACCTCGAGGCCGGCATCCGCGAGGGCACCTTCCGCGAGGACCTGTACTACCGGCTCAAGGTGGTGCGCCTCAACCTGCCGCCCCTGCGCGACCGCCCCGAGGACGTGCCGCTGCTGGTGGACCACTTCCTGCGCAAGACGGCCCGCGAGATGGGCAAGCGCCCCAAGGTGCTCGACCGGCGCGACCCGCGGATCCTCGACGCGCTCACCCGCCACCGCTGGCCCGGCAACATCCGCGAGCTGGAGAACCTGATCCGCCGCCTGGCGTACCTGGCCGACGAGGTGATCACCTACGACGCCCTGGTCGAGGCGGACTCCGACGGTCAGCTCCTCGGGAGCGAGGAGGAGGCCGTCGAGGCGACCCACCCCGTGCGGCCCCTCGAGGACGTGGTGGAGGAGGTCGAGCGGCGGGAGATCGAGAACGCCCTCCGGGTGACCCAGGGCAACCGCACGCGCGCGGCGGAGCTGCTGGGGATCAACCGCCGCTCGCTGCTGCGCCGCCTCAACAAGTACGAGGACCTGGGGTAGCCGCCGGTTCGGGTCGCTGCCATGCTCGCCGCATGAGCCCAATCGTCCTCGGCTGCGGCATGTGCGTCGACGGCGACCTCCTGTCCCTCCCGCTGGCCTACCCGCTTGAGCTGGCGGTCGCCTTGACGGTGTGGTGGGTCGGCGCCGCGGTGATCGGCGCCGGCCAGACGCCGGAGGACGCGCCGCAGCCCAAGCGGTGGCTGATCGGGTGCCCGCTCGCCTTCGTGGGGCTGGCGATGTGCACCTCGGGCTCGGTCGTCTTGCCCGTGTTGCTGGTGAGCGGGGTGTGGGCGCTGAGCCTCGTCGGCCACCTGGTGCGGGGATGGCGGCGCCCGACCGTGGGGCGGGTCGAGCAGCGGCTGCGCCGCTGGCACGGCGTCGCGCTCGCCCTGGCGCTGGTGGGCGCCGTCTCGGTCGTCGTCCGCGGCAGCCAGCCGGACCACCTGGTGTTCGTGCTCAGCACCTACGAGAGCGGGCCGGACCAGGAGCGGAGGCTGGTGTCGCGGATCGTGGAGCAGGGCGGCGAGGTCACCGACCTCCTGCTGCCGGTGGTGGAGAAGGCCCGCGGCGGCAGCGAGTGGGACCGTCAGTCGAAGGCCTGGGCGCTGTGGGCGCTCGCGGAGGTGGGCGGCGAGCGGGCCCTACCGACCCTCGAGATGGAGGTGGCGGCGCAGCCCGCGGCGATCACCTCCGCCATCGATGCGCGAGACCTCCCGGGCGACCTCGACTGGTGGGCGGC
This sequence comes from Planctomycetota bacterium, assembly GCA_041690735.1. GTDB lineage: Bacteria > Planctomycetota > J058 > J058 > J058 > JAWLGW01. The sequence continues at coordinate 3,066 of JAWLGW010000117.1, read as the reverse complement.
AGCGCACCACGGCCTCGCCGAGCGCCTGGGCGGCGACGAGGCGCTGCACCAGCGCTACCCCGGCCTCGAGCACATCGAGCGGCCCGAGCGCCTGCGCCGCTGGGGCGGACCCGGCCGCTGAGACGGCGACGCTTGCGGTCCCGAGCATCGGCACGCCGTGCGACAAAGGAGGCATGGACGCGCGCGACGAGCTGGTTCGCTAGGGTGGCGCCGCCTTCGAGGTGGCCCGATTCGCCGAGGCCGCGGACCTGTTGGCCCGCGGGACGAAGGGGCCGGACCCCGACCCCGAGGCGCTGTTCGTGCTCGGCGCGGCCCTGGAGCGCCTGGGCCGGCTCCAGGAGGCCGACGACGCGCTGCGCCGGGCGGCGCGCCTCGAGCCCCGAGGTGTATTGCTCGCCGTACCGGGTGAGCGACGCCGAGTTCGATCAGACGGTCGAGGAGGCCCTCGACGCCTTGCCGGCGCCCGTCCGGCAGGCGCTGCTGGGGGCGGCGACCATCGTGCGCGAGGACTACCCGCCGGCCGAGGCGGTGCAGTCGCTGGGGACCGACCCCCTGCTGCTGGGCGAGTGCGTGGGCACCCTCGAGCTGACCCGCGGCGGCGACCACGGCCCGGCGCAGGTGCTCCTGTACCGCAAGAACCTCGAGAAGGTGTGCGCCGATCACGACGAGCTACGCGAGCAGATCGTGATCACCCTGTACCACGAGGTCGGCCACGCCTTGGGGCTCGACGAGGACGGCGTCGCGGCGCTGGGGCTGGAGTAGGGGCGCCAAGACGCGGAGGCAGCAGCCGAACCGCCAAGGCGCCAGTGGACGAAGGGGAGGTGCTCGTGCAGCGACAGCTGCCTCTCCTTGGCGCTCATGGCGTCTTAGCGGTCGCTCTCCGTTTCACCCCAGCCCGTGGTCCGCCATCTTCCGCCGCAGCGTCGCCCGATTCATGCCGAGCAGTCGCGCCGCCGCGACCTGGTTTCCGTGGGTCGCCGCCAGGGCCGCCGACACCAGGGCCTTCTCCAGGCGCGCCCGCGTCTCGTCCCACAGGGCGCTGGCCTCGCCCACGGCCGCGGCCTCCTGCACCAAGCCGGCCAGGGCCTGGTCGAACCGCTCCCAGCTCCGCGGCTCGGCGGCGGCCTCCCGGGTGCTGGCGGCGGATGGCAGGTGCTCGGGCCGCAGGGCGCGCTCGCTGGGGCCGAGGGCGAGGACCGCGCTCTCCACCGCGTTGCGCAGCTCCCGCACGTTGCCCGGCCAGGGGCGCGCCTCCAGCTCCTCGAGCGCCTCGGGGGTCAGGGTCACGTCCGGACGGCCCAGCCGGGCCAGGAAGTGCTCGACCAGCGCCGGCAGGTCCTGGCGGCGCGCCCGCAGCGGCGGCAGCTCCACGCGCACCACGTCGAGGCGGTAGTACAGGTCGTCGCGGAAGGCGCCCTCCTCCACCCGCTCCTCCAGCGGCGCGTTGGTCGCGGCGAGCACCCGCACGTCGGCCCGCCGGGGCTCGGTCTCGCCCACCCGCTCGAAGGTGCGCTCCTCGAGGAAGCGCAGCAGCTTGGCCTGCGCCGGCGCGGTCAGCTCGCCCACCTCGTCCAGGAACAGGGTCCCGCCGCTGGCCCGCTCCACCCGGCCCGGCCGCGCCCGGTCCGCCCCGGTGTAGGCCCCCTTGGCGTGGCCGAACAGCTCCGCCTCCAGCAGCGCCTCGGGCAGGGCCGCGCAGGACACGGCCACGAAGGGGCCCTCTCGCCGGTTGCTCCGCTCGTGGATCGCCCGCGCCACCAGCTCCTTGCCGGTGCCGCTCTCGCCGCGGATCAACACGGTGGCGTCGCTGCGGGCGATCGCCCCCACGCGCCGGCCGAGGTCGAGCATGGCGGGGGAGCTGCCGACCAGCCGCGGCGGCGGCGCGTCGGCCGCCTCATGGGGCCGGCGGCCCGCCACGCCCACCAGCCGCTCCACCAGGGCGGCCAGCTCGGTGTCGTCGAGGGGCTTGGCCAGGTGGGCGGCGGCCCCCAGCGCCATGGCCTCGATCGCGTTCTCGGCGGTGGGGTTGGCGGTCATGACCACCACCGGCGGCGGCGGGTCGAGGGCCAGCAGCTCGGGCAAGGCCTCCAAGCCGCTCCGCCCCGGCAGGTGGATGTCGAGGAGCACCAGGGCCGCGGGCTCGGCCGCGGCGCGCTGCCGGCCGAGCTCGGCGCTGGGGGCCGCGTCGACGGTGGGCCCGAGGGCCTCGAGCACCGTGGTCACGGCGAGGCCCACCGCGGCGTCGTCCTCGATCAGCAGGACGCGAGCCAACGGCGCCTCAACTGCGTGGGGCGGCCTGCGCGCCCGGCTCGGTCGCCCGGTGAGCGGTCGTGTCGCTCGTCGTCTCGCTGGAGGCTGCGGGCGCCGCCGGCCACCGGAGGACGAAGGCAGCGCCGCCGCCCGGCCGGGGGGTGTCGAGCGTCAGGGTGGCGCCGTTCGCCTCGGCCAGGCGCCGCGACAGGGTCAAGCCCACGCCCACGCCCTTGCTCTTGGTGGTGAAGAAGGGCTCGAACAGCCGGGCCCGCAGCTCGGGCGGCACGCCAGGTCCGTCGTCCTCGATCCGCAGCTCCCACAGCCGCGGCCGGTCGGCGGCGGCGGGCACTTCGCGCGAGCGGAGGCGGACCTCGCCCCCGCCGGGCTGGGCGTCCGCCGCGTTGAGGACGAGGTTGAGGACCACCTGCCGGACCTGGGCCGGGTCGGCCTCGACGCGCAGCGCCGCGGCCGCGAGGTCGCTCACCACCGCGACCTGCCGGTGGGCGAGCTGGTGCGCCGTGAGGGTCACCACGTCGGCCACCGCGGCGTCGGGCGCGACCGGACGACGGACGGTGCGGACCGGCAGCCCGACCGCCCGCAGCCCGTCGACCAGGAGCCCAAGTCGGTCCGCCTCGGCGGCGATCAGGTCCAGGGGGCGGGGGTCGACGCCGCCGCCGAGGCGCGTCCTGAGGGAGCGGGCCAGGGTGCGGATCGCCCCCAGCGGGTTGCGGACCTCGTGGGCGACCGACACCAGCAGCCGCAGGAGCGCGTCGGTGCGCGCCTGCTGCGCCGAGCGCTCGGCGGCGATCCCCA
>JAWLGW010000116.1:0-10848 GCA_041690735.1 Planctomycetota bacterium | reverse complement strand
CAGCTTGGCCCCCGGCTCCAGCCCCAGGCCGAGCGACTCGAGGTACAGGCCGGCCTGAGGGTCCCGCACCGGGAAGAAGGCGACAGGCCAGCTCGGCGGCTCGTGGGGCGGCGCCTCGCCCTCGTCGGTGGGCAGCAGCGTGGCGCGATACCACAGCACCCGTCCGTAGCGCACCGGCAGCAGCTGGTCGACCCGCGGCGCGGGCAGCGCGCTCCCGTCGCGAGGGCCGCCGGTGCCGGCGGCCGTGGGGCGGACGCCGCCAGGGCGCGGGAGCTCGCAGCCGCACAGGCTGAGGACCGCCAGGAGGGGCACCGCCAGGATCGTCCGCGCCGGGCGCATGCGCCCATGGTGTCCTGCCGGCCGACGTCCCGCCAGCGTCAGCCTGCCTTCGTCTCCGTCGTCGGGACAGGCGGCTGGTAGACTTGCGCGCTCGCAACGGGAGCCGGCGCGCGCGCCTATCCGCGCGCCACGCCCCTCTGGAGGACCCATGGCGCGGATCGCAGTCGTGACGGGAGCGAGTCGAGGCATCGGCCGGGCGTGCGCCCTGTCGCTCGCCAAGGACGGCTACGAGGTGTGGGCGAACTACCGCAGCAGCCAGAGCGAGGCCGACTCCCTGGCGGCCGAGATCGAGGCGGCGGGCGGCGCCTGCCGGCTGCTCAAGTTCGACGTGGCGGACCGCGCGGCGGTCGCCGACGCCCTGGCGCCTCTGGAGGAGACCCCCGCGGCGGTGCTGGTCAACAACGCCGGGATCACCCGCGACGGCCTGTTCCTCACCATGTCGCCCGAGGACTGGTCGAGCGTGATCGAGACCAACCTCGGCGCCTTCTACAACGTCACCCGCCCCGTCCTCAAGGGCATGTCGCGGGCCAAGGGCGGCCGGATCGTCTCGATCGCCTCGATCTCGGGCCAGCAGGGGAACCGCGGCCAGGCGAACTACGCCGCCTCCAAGGCGGGGATCATCGCCGCCACCAAGAGCATCGCGCAGGAGTACGGACGGTGGAACATCCTGGCCAACGTGGTGGCGCCAGGCTTCGTCGCCACCGACATGGTCAAGGAGCTGCCCGAGAAGGAGCTGGCCCGGCAGATCCCCCTGCGCCGCTTCGGGCGCCCCGAGGAGATCGCCGGCGTGGTCTCCTTCCTGGCCTCCGACGCCGCCAGCTACATGACGGGGGCCGTGCTGAGCGTCAACGGCGGCCTGTACATGTGATGGCAGGACCCGCGGACGGCGTGCGGAGCACCTCGCGCGGGTGCGGGTCCTCGGAGGGCGCTCAGCCGTCGTCGTCCCGGAGCGAGCACCCGCGCGAGCTGGCGCGACAAGGAGGCGCGGGCGGGTCCTCGGATCCCACCGTCCCTCACGCTGAAGGAGGCGCAGCCTGCAGCTCCGCCGGAGCGCTCTTCGGGGGGGACCTGGGGGGCGGAGCCTCCCAGAAGAAGACCACGCTCCCCGGGCGGCTGCGGCGTTACTTCGAGCGGGCGCTCGCCGAGGGGTCGACGCCGATCGAGCTCGGCGCCGCCACGTTCCTGGGCGTGCTGGTCGGGGTCAGCCCCTTCTACGGGCTGCAGATGCTCCTGGTCCTGCTGCTGGCTACCTTGCTGCGGCTCAACCGGTTGACCGCCCTGGCGGCGGTGCAGATCTCGATCCCGCCCGTCTACCCCTTCCTGGTGGTCGCCAGCCTCGAGGCGGGTTCGCTGGTGGTGCGCGGGGACTGGCTAGGGACCCACGCCGCCGACCTGCCGAGCACCTGGGCCGGCTGGTGGCGGCTGCTCAGCGATCTCGCCGGAGTGTGGCTGGCCGGGAGCCTGATCGTGGGCGCCCTGCTCGGCCTGCTGTCGGGTGGCCTGGTCGCCGTGCTGGCCGTGGTCACCGCCCGCGGCGCCCCCGATCCCGAGGGCGAGGCGTAAGACCCGTCCGTCGGCGACTCGATCGAGCCCGCCGGTCCTCCTGGAGCGGCGGCGCCGCGCCGAGCTCGACCGAGTCGCTTCCAACCAGACCTCAGCTCAGCAGGGCGTGCCGCACCCGGCGGACCAGCTCCGGCAGCTGGTCGGGCCTGAAGTTGTGCTGCGTCTCCAGATAGGCCGCCACGATCGCGCCGGTGGTGCCGATCGCCGCCCGATCCCCGCCGTTGGGCGGCGTCACGCGCCGCGCCTCGCCGTTGGGGCGCGGGAGGGGGTCGCCGTCCATGAGGGCCCGCAGCCGCTGCTGGATCTTGCTGCTGGCCACCTTCCCCGACTCCCAGTTCTGGACTGAGGTCGTGCTGACGCCCAGCTCTTGCGCCAGAGCGGCGCGGGACGACCCGGTGCGCTCGCGGTAGGCGCGGATCTCGCCGGGCGTCACCCACGTCCACTTGCCGGGCTTCCTGCCGCCCCGGCCCCGGGCGCTCGTCTTCACCTTACGTGCCACGCTCACCATCCCCTGTTCGTCACCCACTCCCAATCTTTCGGTGGAACCCGCGGCAAGGCTATACACTCACCGCCAGAAGAGCAACCCGCTGCCCTACGTCCACCGGGGTGGGTCGCCCACCCCCGCGGCGGCCCGGCGCTCCGAGGGCGCGGCGCGCGCCCCGCTCGGCCGCTACAATGGCGGCCGTGAAGGTGCAGCAGTTCGTCGAGCAGCTCGACCCCGACTTGACCCACGCCGAGTTCGTGGCCGCCTACCCCCACCTGGTGCTGGTCGAGGTGGAGGCGCAGGGGGCGGGCGCCGTCCCCGACCTCGGGGTCACCGAGCGGATCGACTCCAACTACATTCAGCGCCAGTCGCGGGCTACCGCCGACGCCCGCCTGCTGCAGGTGGTCCCCAAGGGGGGCGGCGAGGGGGCGGTGCTGGTGGGCCGCGCCCCCCACTGCGACCTGGTGATCGACCACCCCAGCGTCTCCAAGGAGCACGCCCGGTTCACCCTCGCCAAGTCGCAGCTGACCCTCATGGACCTGGGGTCGACCAACGGCACCTTCGTCAACGGTCGCCGCCTGGAGCCCGAGGAGACCGCGCCGGTGCGGCCCGACGACGCGCTCCGGTTCGGCAAGGGGACCGGGTTCCACGTCATGGACGCGGACGGCTTCTACCACTACATCGGGGTCCTGCGGCGGTTCGGCCTCTGAGCCACGCCTTCGCCGCCCTCGAGGCGGTGCTCCGCCGCGACCCCGGCCGGCGGGGCCTGGCCCAGCACGCCTCCCCCGGCGCCCTCGCCGCCGCCGCCGCGGCCCTGCTGCCCGGGACGGACCCGACTCCATCCGCTGGCGTCCGGGCGCTGCTGATCACTGGCTTCCCCGTGCGCCTGCCCACCGGCGGCTTCGCCCCCGAGACCGACGGGCCGCCCGGCGCCCGCGCCCTGGGCGACGCGCTCGTCGCCCTCGGCGCCGAGGTCACCTACCTCACCTGCTCCGTCTGCGCGCCGATCCTGGAGGCGGTGGGCAGCGCGCCGCTGGAGGTCGCCGACCTCGCCCCCGGCGACCCCGCCGCGGCGGCGCTCCTCGACCGCCTGGCGCCGACCCACCTGATCGCGATCGAGCGGCCGGGGCGCGCGGCCGACGGCGCCTACCGCGACATGCGCGGCCGCCCCATGACCGCCTCGGCCCTGGACGAGACCTTCCTGCTGGCTGCGGACCGAGGCATCACCACCATCGCGATCGGCGACGGGGGCAACGAGGTGGGCATGGCGGCCCTGCGCCAGGCGATCGCCCGCGCGGTCCGCCACGGCGACGAGATCGCCACCGTCGCCGGCTGCGATCTGCCGGTGGTGGCCGGGGTGTCGACCTGGGGCGCCTTCGCCCTCACCGGCGCCCTCGCCCTGCGGGCGAACCGCCCGGAGCTGATCCCCCGGCCCGAGGCGGTGCAGGACCTGCTGGCCGCGGCCGTCGCCGCCGGGGCGGTCGACGGCGTCACCAAGCGCCCGGAGCCCACCCTGGACGGACGCCCCCGGGCCGAGACGGAAGAGGTCTTGCGGACGATCACCGAGGCGGTCGCGAGAGGCAGCAGTTAGCCGTCAGCGGTCAGCCGCCAGCTGGCGAGTCGGCTGGCTCCATGTAGCCCCGAGTCAGCGACAGCACTGACAGCTGATCGCTGAGAGCAGACCGCTACAACGTGAACGTGAAGTCCTCCACCAGGGCCCCGGGGAGCCGACCGCTGGTGGTCTTGCGCCGGAAGTAGGTGTCGGGGTCGAGGATCAACTCCCGCTCCTGGGTGAAGCCGACCAGGTTGTCGCCCAGCATGCGGTAGGCGGTCTCGTCGAAGCGCATCACGTTCAGCGGCGCCTTGATCTCGCCGCCCTCCACCCAGAAGGTCGCGAACCGGGTCATGCCGGTGGTCCGGCAGGCGGAGCGATCCGACCAGTTCAGGTACCACAGGTTGCCCACGTAGACCCCGGTGTCGAGCTGGCTCAGCACCTTCTCCTGCGGCAGCGCCCCGGCGGCGATATCGACCGACTCGGGGGTCTCGGCGGCGGTGGCCCCGTTGGTGGCGACCCCGTACTCCTTGGCGGAGCGGGGCGACACCAGGCAGTCCTTGTAGGCGCCGCCCTCGATCAGGGGGACCTGGTCAGGGCGAATGAAGCCCGCCTCCTGGAAGTTGGGCGCCGCGCCCTCGCGGGTGTTCTCCAGCAGGGTCAGGTCGTCGTTGAGGCGCGCCCCCTCGGCGACCATCTTCAGCAGCGGCGTCTGCTTGGTCCGGTGCGACTTGAGCCCGAACCCGCCCCAGCACAGCATGCCCACGATCTCGTACAGGGCCGCAGGGGTGAGGTACACCCGGTAGCGCCCCGGCTCGACCGTGTGCGGCTTGTGGTGCAGCACCTGCAGCTGCTGGCTGGCCCAGTCGACCTTCCGCTCGAAGGCGGCGGGGTCCCACGCGAACCCGGCGTAGCTCGACTTCACCGCCTTGTCGCCCGAGTGGTAGAAGCTCCAGTCGAAGTTGTAGCTGGTGCTCGAGTGCCAGTTGCGCTGGCCCAGCGAGTTGGCGAACCCGGTGTGCACGCCGCCCGCGGCGTAGATCCCGACCAGGTCGCGCCCCTCGCCCGCCTTGCGAATGTCGGCGATCGCCGCCTCCTTCTCGGGCAGCGTCGCCTCCTTGACGAACTCGCTCGACTGCACGTCGGTGGCGTACAGCAGGTAGGGGTCCTCGGGCAGGTGGCTGCGCTTGTCGCGCAGGTCCGCCAGCAGGCGCTTGGCCCGGCCGAGGTCCTCCTCGAGGTCGCCCGAGAGGGTGACGCTGCCGGCGCAGTGGCGCTGGCCCGAGATCAGGTCGAGCTCCAGCTCCCGCTGCTGCACCGACCCCGCCTGGCGGACCTCGCTCTTGTTGAAGCGCACGAAGTCCGAGTCCTCGGCGTGGAAGCTGCAGGTCATGACCTCGTCGCCGGTGAGCTGCGAGGTGATCGCGTCCGCGAGCTGATTGAAGTAGGTCTGCATTACGCGCCTCCGAACACGTCGACGTCGGCGAACAGGCAGGTGGGCGAGGCGTGCCCGACCCGGATCACCTGGTTGGGCTCGCCCTTGCCGCAGTTGGGGGTGCCCATGACCCGGAAGGTGTCCTCGTCGCCCACCGCCACCAGGTTGCGCCAGAAGGTGGCCGAGATCCCCCGGTAGTTGGGGTTCTTGACCAGGGTGGTCAGCTTCCCGTCCTCGATCAGCCGGCCCCACTCGCACCCGAACTGGAACTTGTTGCGCGAGTCGTCGATCGACCAGGAGCAGTTGGTCTGCATGTAGACCCCCCGCTCCACCTGGCTGACCATGTCCTCGAAGGTCGAGGTGCCGGGCTCCACGTTGAGGTTCGCCATGCGGTCGATCGGGGGCCGGTTCCAGCTCGAGGAGCGCGAGTTGGCGGTGCCCTCCACCGGGCGCAGCGAGGCGGCGCGGGACTGGCTGATCGTGCCGCCCAGGGGGCGCAGCAGCACGCCGTCCTTGATCACGTACTCCTTGGTGGCCGGGGCCCCGTCGTCGTCGTACCCGTAGCTGGCGAGCTGCTCGGGGCGGGTGGGGTCGAAGGCCACGTTGAGCAGCTTCGATCCGTACTGGTAGCTGCCGAACATGTCGAGGGTCACGAAGCTGGTGCCGGCGTAGTTGCGCTCGTCGCCCAGGATCCGGTCCAGCTCGATGGGGTGCCCGATCGACTCGTGGATCTGCAGGACCATTTGGTCGGGTCCCAGCAGCAGGTGCATGTTCCCGCTGGGGCAGTTGGGCGCGGTGAGCAGGGCCAGCGCCTCCTCGGCCACCTGCGGGGCGGCGCCGGCGAAGCCCACCCGGTCGAGGACCTCCAGGCCGCCCTGCAGGCAGAAGGCGTCGCGGCCGAAGGTGCGGGTCTGGGTCTCGGCCCCCTGGTTGGCGGTGGCCCGCAGGCTGGGGAACACGTAGCTGAACTGCTGCTGCAGCCTCCCCCCGCCGCTGGTGAGGGTGAAGGTGTCCATGGCCACGTGGGCCAGGCCCGCCGCCCAGTCGACGATCCGCTCGTCGGGCTTGAGCTGGCTCGACAGGGAGCGCAGCAGGTCGATCTTCTCCTCCAGGGACAGGGAGCCCCAGGCCCGCTCCACGGGCGAGGCGTACTCGCCCTGAGGGTGGCTGGTGGGCACCTCGCGGAAGTCGACCACCGTGCGCCCCGCGGTGCGCCGGGCCCACTCGCGGGCCTGCTCGACGGCCCGGGCCAGGCCGGCCTCGGAGAGGTCGGCGGTGGCGGCGTAGCCCATGCCGCCCTGCTCCCACACGGTCACCATGGCGCCCGCGTCCTCGCTGGTGGTCACCGGCAACAGGACGTCCTGACGGACGGCGACCTGCTCGCTCCGCTCGCGCATGAAGCGCAGCGAGCAGTAGTCGGCCTCCTTGGGGGCCACCTTCTCGAACCGCTGCTGGATCGCGTCGATCACCGCTCCTCCTTGCCTCGCCGGCGGCCCTGCCCCCGATTGGGGGGGCGTTCGCCCTTGCCTCGCCGTGCGCCGCCCGGTCCCTTACGACCGAGGCCGTCACGGCCGCCCTCACGTCGGGGGCCGCCGTGAGTGGGCGCGCCCGCGCGCGCCTTGCCCTCGTCCCGGTCCCGTCCGCCGCCGCCCGACTTGCTCGCGGCGCGGCCCGGACGATACCCGGTCTGCTGCCCCCGTTGGCGCCGGTCGTCGCGTCGGTGGCGCTGGCCCCTCCCCGCGGACGGGCCGGGCACCTCGTGAATGTCTCCCGAGGCGCCCGCCACCTCGAGGTCCCGCTCGGCCCGCTTCCGCCGCTCCTCCAGCGCCTCGCGGGGGGGGCGGCTGGGGATCAGCGCGTCGCAGCCGTCGCCGATCAGGTCGGTGCGGCCCGCCTTGCGCAGGGCCTCGCGCACCAGGAAGTAGTTCTTGGGGTGGAAGAACTGCAGCAGCGCCCGCTGCAGGCGCCGGTCGCGCAGCCCCTTCGCCACGTGGACTTCCTCGCCGCTGATCGGGTCGATCCCGGTGTAGTACATGCAGGTGGCGAGGTCGAGGGGCGCCGGAATGAAGTCCTGCACCTGATCGGGCTGATAGCCGTTGCGCTTGAGGAACACCGCCAGCTCGATCATGGCGGCGAGGTCCGAGCCGGGGTGACTGCAGATGAAGTAGGGGATCAGCTCCTGCTTCTTGCCCACGGCCCGCCCGGCGGCGTGGAACTGCTCCACGAACCGGTCCCAGTCGGCCAGCTTGGGCTTCTTCATCTTCTCCAGCACGGTCTCGTTCACGTGCTCGGGCGCCACCTTGAGCCGCCCGCCCACGTGGTGCTGGGCCAGGTCCCGCAGGTACTCGGGGGAGCGGCCGGCGAGGTCGATCCGCACGCCGGAGGCGACGTGCACCTTGCGGATCCCGGGCATCTCCCGCGCCTCGCGCATGAGCTCGATCAGCGGGCCGTGGTCGGTGCCCAGCAGCTTGCAGATCTTGGGGTGCACGCAGGACAGGCGCCGGCAGGTCTTCTCCACCTCGGGCTTGCTGCACCGCAGCCGATACATGTTGGCGGTGGGCCCGCCGATGTCCGACACGACCCCCTTGAAGTCGGGGTCCTGCTGCATGAGGGCCAGCTCGCGCAGGACCGAGTCCTGCGAGCGGGACTGAATGATCCGGCCCTGGTGGGTGGTGATCGAGCAGAAGGTGCACCCGCCGAAGCACCCGCGCATGATCTGCACCGAGTACTTGATCACCTCGAAGGCGGGGATCTTCTCCTTGCCGTAGGCCGGGTGCGCCCGCCGGGTGTAGGGCAGCTCGTGGATCCGGTCCAGCTCCGCCTCGCTGAGCGGCAGCTGCGGCGGCGTCTGCACCACCGCCCGCCGCCCGTGGGGCTGGATCAGGGTGCGCGCGTTGTGCGGGTTGCTGTTGAGGTGGATCTGCCGGGTCGCCTTCACGAAGGCGTGCTTGTCGGCGACCACCTCCTCGAAGCTCGGCAGGTGCTCTACCTCGGGGCCAGGCGGCGGGACCTCTTCCTTGGCGCCCAGCGCGTACACGACCCCGCGCAGATCCCGCAGGTCCTCCAGCGCCTTGCCGGCGTCCAACCGCCGGGCCACCTCGACGATCGTGCGCTCGGCCATGCCGTACACGATCAGGTCGGCCTTGGCGTCCAGCAGGATCGAGCCCCGGACCTTGTCGCTCCAGTAGTCGTAGTGGGCCAGCCGCCGCAGCGAGGCCTCCACGGCCCCGGCGATCACCGGCACGCCCTTGAAGGCCTCCCGCGCCCGCTGGCAATAGGCCAACGTCGCCCGGTCCGGCCGCAGTCCGATCCGCCCCCCCGGCGAGTAGGCGTCGTCGTTGCGCACCTTCCGGTTCGCCGTGTAGTGGTTGATCATGGTGTCCATGTTGCCGGCGCCGACCCCATAGAACAGCCGGGGCCGCCCGAACCGCCGCCAGGGCTCGCAGCTCTTCCAGTCAGGCTGCGCCAGCACCGCCACCCGGAACCCGGCGTCCTCGAGCACCCGCCCCACCACGGCGGTCCCAAAGCTCGGGTGGTCGACATAGGCGTCGCCCGACACCAGCACCACGTCGACCGCGTCCCACCCCCGCTCCGCCACCTCCGCGGGCGTCATGGGCAGCGGCCGGCGCTCAGCCAGCGGCAGCCCCCCGACCTCGGGGAGCCGCCGCGCCCGGCGGGGAGAGCCGCTCTTGGGGTGCGATCGGTGCCGTTTCACGAGCCCCCAAGTCTAACGGGCCCGTGCGGGGAGCCATCACCTGAAACCGGACTGCGGGAGTCCGGTTTCAGGGGCGAAGGTCGAAGCGCGTCACCGTCACCAGGATTCAGGAGCGAGCCCCAGCGTCTCGCCGTAGTTGCCGAGCCAGGAGGCGATCGTGGAGAGATCCGCGCCGACCTGGAGCAGGTGCATCGCCGTGGTGTGTCGGATCACGTGGGGAGTCGCTCGTCGGGCATGCTTGAGCGCTCCGAGTTGGGCCTGCGCCGCTGCGGGCCGGGCCATCAAACCCCCGGAAAGATGAGAGGCGCGGCGGCTGAGAGGCGCTGCGATCTTCCTCGGCCTCTGGATCGATCGAAAGCTGCCGGCTCACCTGCGGGAGCGAATCCGATCGCGCACGTCCTCCCACGAGGAGCCCCGGTCAGGATCGGCGCGATGAGCCTTCAACCGCCGATCGAGGTCTGCCCGCTGGGCAGGAGTGAGCTCGACCTGACTGGGATTGACCGCAATCCGATCCCACAGGTCCTGGACGTGCAGGATCTTCTCGGCTGTGCTGAGCGCGTCGAGATCGAGTTGGGAATCAGGCGTCGGTCACAGAGCAGCGCGTCACACCGGGAACACCCACACCACCCGCCCCACCACGCGCTCCGGCAGCACCGCGCCGAAGCTGCGGGAGTCGGTGCTGCTCTCCGGCGCGTCGCCGGCGAGGACGAGGTTGCCCTCGGGGGTGAGGCGCTCGATCCGCTTCACGATCCGGGTGCCTGGCCGATAGGGGTGCTCCACCAGGACCACGTCGCCCGGGGCGGGCGGACGGCGGCGGTAGGCGCGGGGGTCGATCAGGACCTCGGTCCCGTCGGGGAGGGTGGCGCCCATGCTGGGGCCCTGGATTCGGTAGCGCAGGCGGCGGCGGGCCAGCCAGGCCAGTACGTGGCGCAGGCCGCGGAGCCCGCCCTGGTGGGGAGAGCTCGGCGCGGCCTGCGGCATGAATGGGCTCTTCGGGGCCGCCTTAGCTGGCGACGTAGTACTCGACCTTGCGGTCCTTGGTGGCCCAGAACATGTCGTGGATCTTCTGGCAGGTGGTCATGAGCTCCTGGGCGTGCTCCAGGTTGACCTCCACCTTGCAGGCCGAGCACAGCTTGGCGGCCTTCCAGAAGGTGTCGTGCAGGTCGGGGTACTTCTCGAGGTGGGGCGGCTTGAAGTAGTCGGTCCACAGGACCAGCAGCTCCTTCTTGCACGCCTGAGCCTGCTCCTCCTTGATCTGGATGAAGCGGGACATGGTGTTGTGGTAGCTGGCCATGGACTGCTGGTCGTCGGTCTTGGGCGGCTCGAGCGCCAGCAGCTTCTTGGTCATGGACAGGACCGCCTCGGCCTTGATCCGGGCGTCGGCCGGGTCGTAGACGCCGCAGGGGCCGTCGCAGTGAGCCTCGGCCACCGGGGCCGGGAAGCGGTCACGGAGCTTGGAGACGAGCGCGTTCAGCATGATTCCCCCCCTTGGGATCGGTTGCGTGGGGCGGGAGTCTAACGTCGCCGCCGGGGGGAATGGGACCGTCGAGGTCCGGTAATAAAAGTTATGGAGACGTAGTACTGCCGATGGCTGTCGCGCGGGTCGGAGGCGCGGAAGCCGGGCCCGGAGTCTCTCGCCTCCGAGCCCGCCTCCGGTGCCTCCTAAACGGCAGGTCACGATCATGAGCGGTCGCTGCGAGGGCGGGTGGTAGCGCGCACAGGTGTCGACGCGACCGCTCATGATCGTGGCTGCCGTTTAA
>JAWLGW010000115.1:0-10860 GCA_041690735.1 Planctomycetota bacterium | reverse complement strand
GGGGGGGGGTGGCGGGCAGGGGGTTGCCGGCCCGCGCCTCTACACGAACTTGCGGCGCTGGCGGCTGGAGGGGATCCCCAGCTGCTTGCGGTACTTGGTGACCGTGCGCCGGGCGATGTCGAGGCCCTCCGCCTTGAGGGCGCTCGCGATCTCCTCGTCCGACATGGGGTGCCCCTTGTCCTCCTTGCCGATGATGTCGCGGACCTTCTGCTTGACGGCGACGATCGACTTCTCCTCCCCGTCGGCGCGGGTGGTGCCGCCGGTGAAGAAGAACTTGAGGGCGAAGATCCCCCGGGGGGTCTGCATGTACTTCTCGGCGATCGCGCGCGACACGGTCGAGACGTGGACGCCCACGCGGTCGGCGATGAACTGCATCTTCAGCGGGCGCAGCGCCTCCAGTCCGCGCTCCAGGAACGGGGTCTGGTAGTCGACGATCTCCTGGGCGATCCGGTGCAGGGTCGACTTGCGCTGCTCGATCGACTCCATGAGCCACTTGGCCGAGTCGATCTTCTTCTTCACGTAGGCGCGGACCTTGGGGTCGTCGGCGCCCGACTTCAGCATCTCCTGGTAGTGCTTGCTGATGTGGATGCGCGGAATGTACGCGTCCTCGACCCGCACCTCCCACTTGCCGTCGATCTGCTCGACGACCACGTCGGGGATCACGTAGTGCACCTGGTCGTTGCTGAACAGGCGGCCCGGCTTGGGGTTGAGGGTGCGGATGAACGTGATCGCCTCGTCGATCAGCTCCAGGTCCTCGCCCAGCGACTTGGCGATCTTGGGCAGCCGGTTGGCCACCACGTCGTCGAGGTGGTCGCGGACCACTCGGATCTCGAGGTCGTACCGGTTGGCGACGTTGGACTGCTCGAGCTGGATCAGCAGGCACTCGCGCAGGTCGCGCGCGCCCACCCCCGAGGGCTCGAACGACTGGATCAGCTCCAGCACGTCTTCGGCGTCCTCGAGGGTGCAGGGCGGGTCGACCTCGACCCCCTTCACGAGCTCCTCGTCGAGCTTGAACCGCAGGTAGCCGTTGTCGTCGATGTTCCAGATCAGGTACTCGGCGATCTTCTGGTCGCGCTCCTTGAGGTTGAGCTCCGCCAGCTGCCGCTCGAGGATCTCCTGCAGGCTGTCTCCTCCGTCGGAGGTGTTCTGCATCGCCTCGAGCTTCTTGTCCTTCTCCTCCCCGCCGGCCCGCGGCCGGTAGGAGCCCGAGAACTCCTTCCACTGCTCGTTGAGCCGCTCCAGCCGCTCGAACTCGGCGTCGAGCGAGTCCTTGCTCGGCGCCAGCTCCGCCTCGGCCCCGTCGGCCCCCTCACGCTCCTGCGTGACGCTGAGCGGGTCTTCGGTCTGGATCTCGATCGTCGGGTTGATCTCGGCCTCGCGCTCGATCAGCCCCTTCAGGTCGAGGGTGGCGAGCTGGAGGATCTCGATCGACTGGAGGATCTGCGGGGCCAGCCGGAGTCTGAGCTCCTGGCGCTGGCTGAGCGAGGTCTCCATTCGCATGGGTCTACGATCCCTCCATCAGTAGGTGCGGCGCCCCTCGAGCGCCTCACTCAGGATAGCCTTGGACGCGAACTCGAGCGAGCTACCGGTCGGCAAACCGCGCGCCAATCGGGTCAGCTTCACACCCAGGGGGTCGAGGGCCGCCCGCAGGTGGAGCGCCGTCGCGTCTCCGTCGAAGTTGGGGTTGGTGGCCAGGATCACCTCCCGCACACCGCCCTCCCGCACCCGCGCGACCAGCGGGTCGATCGTGAGGGCCTCGGGGCCCATGCCCTCGAGGAGCGACACCGTCCCGAGCAGCACGTGGTAGCGCCCGCGGTAGCCGCCGCTGGCCTCCATGGCCATGACGTCCTGGGGCCGCTCGACCACGCACAGGGTGGCGCCGTCCCGCCGCGGATCGCTGCAGATCGCGCAGGGGTTCTTCTCGGTGACGTTGAAGCACGACCGGCAGGGCTGGACGTTCTCCTTCACCAGCCGGATCGCCTCGGCCAGCCCGAGCGCGTCCCGCTCGGGCGAGAGGATGATGTGGAACGCGAGGCGCTCGGCGGTCCGCTGGCCGATGCCGGGCAGTCGCTTGAGCTCATGGATCAATCGTCCGACGGCCTCGCCGAACATCGAGCCTCCCTCGCAACTGCGAAGTCTACCCCTCGGCTGTCGTGCCTGACAGGCTGGCTGCCACCGCCCGCACGCCGCGGCCGCGTGCTACGCTCCACCGGAGCGATCCGTGCGCGTCGCTCAGACCCCCCCCAACCACGAGGGAGCAGCACATGGCCCAGCCCGGCGGCCCCGGCGGCTTCGACTTCGGCAACATGATGGGCATGCTGCAGCAGGCCCAGCAGCAGGCCGAGAAGCTCAAGCAGAAGATGGAGGACGAGCTCCGCGACAAGACGGTGGAGGGCTCCACCGGCGGGGGCATGGTGACGGTCACCGTCAGCGGCACCATGGAGGTGCGCCAGGTCAAGATCGATCCCTCCCTGATCGACCCCAACGAGGCGGAGATGCTCGAGGACCTGGTGGTGGCGGCGGTCAACGTCGCCATGAAGAAGGCCAAGGAGCTCCAGGAGGAGGCCCAGCGCTCGCAGCTCGGCGGCATGATGGGCGGCCTGGGCGGCGGCGGGGGCGGCATGCCCGACCTCGGCAGCCTGCTGGGCGGCATGGGCGGGATCTGAGAAGGAGCGGTTAGCAGTTAGCGGTTAGCTGCTGTCGCGCGCCCTCCAGCCCGTCGCCAGGAGCAGTCGAAGAGCGACAGCGCTCGCTAACCGCTGAGTCCCGAGGCGCCTCCTTTCGACTTACGGCGGCCCGAGCGGCTGCCTCAGGCCTCCATCGGGTGCGCGTCGAGCTCGCGCTGGGCGGCGCGCACGATCGGCTCGTGGTGGATCGGCAGGTCTCCGCCGCCGTCCCCTGACTCGGCGGCGGCCGCCGCCTCGACCCGCTCCAGGCGCAGCCGCGTCGCCTGGCCCAGGCGGTCGCTCAGCAGGCGCGACAGGCGCTCCACGGTGCGCGGGTCGCCCAGCTGCTTGAAGGCGAAGGCGCCCATCTCCACCCGCAGCCGCACCACCCCCTCGCCGTCCACGTCGATCCGGGGGGCGGCGCCGGTCAGCTCGACCGCCGCCGGACCGATCGCGTCCGGCAGCTGGTCCTGGATCCGCAGCCACGCCTCCCGCACGGCGGGGGTGGAGAGCGGCCCGGCGCCGCGCGGCGTGTGGCGCGCGGCGCGCTCGGCCTCGGCCAGGGCGCGCGCGTCAGCGGGCGCCGCCACCGCCTCGGGGTAGCTGTAGCTGCGGCCCGGGCGGGCGGGCTCCGCCGGGCCGGGGAGCTCCGCCGGGCGGGGACGCTCGCTCGCACGCGGCTCGGCGGGCCGAGGCTCCGGCGGGCGCTGAGGAGCGACCCGGTGTGCCGGCGCCGAGTGCTCGCGAGCGGACGGGGCCGGCGCCGCCCGCTCGCCGCCGGTCGTCGCCCCGGCGGGAGTCGATAAGGCGATCGGCGGGCCCCCGCCTTCACCCCCCAGGGCCCGCTCCAGCCGCTCCAGCCGCGCCAGCACCTCGCCCAGCGGCCGCAGCTCCCGCGCTCGGGCCAGCCGCACCAGCGACACCTCGACCAGCACCCGCGGCTCGCGGGCGACGCGCAGCTTCTGCTCCACCTCGGCCAGGAGCTGCAGGGCGTACAGGAGGGCCTCCTCGCTGAGCGCCGCGGCGGCGCGCTCGAGGACGGCCCGGTCGTAGGTGAACGCCTCCAGCAGGTCGGACTGCGCCCCGCAGGTGCGCGCATACAGCACCGCCCGCAGGGCGCCCATCAGCTCCTCGAGGAAGGTGGTGATCTGACCGCCGCTGGCCATGTGCTCCGCCACCTCGCCCAGCAGACCGGCGGCGTCGCCGGCCGCCACCGCGTCGAGCAGCCGCTCCACCCGCTCGTCGGTGAAGGCGCCCAGCAGCCGGGCCACGTCCTCGGGGCCGAGCTCGCTCTCCCCCTCGGGCCGCAGCGTCACCACCTGGTCGAGCATCTTCTGGGCGTCGCGCATGGAGCCGCGGGCCCGCCGGGCCACGATCGCCACCGCGGCCGGCGCCACCGTCACCCCCTCCGCCTCGGCGATCTGCGACAGCCGCCGCTCCACGTCGCTGCGCCCGGCCCGCCGGAAGTGGAACACCTGCGCCCGGGAGCGGATCGTGGAGGGGACCTTGTGCAGCTCGGTGGTCGCCAGCACGAACCGCACGTGGTCGGGGGCCTCCTCGAAGGTCTTGAGCAGGGCGTCGAAGGCGTGCCGCGACAGCTGGTGGACCTCGTCCAGGATGTAGACCTTGTAGGTGGCGCCCTGGGCCCGGTACTGCACGTTGCCGCGCAGCTGCTCGGCGTCGGCCACGCTGCGGTTGCTGGCGGCGTCGATCTCGATCACGTCCATGGCCTCGCCCCGGTCGATGCTCAGGCAGGTGGGGCACTGCAGGCAGGGGTCGCCGTCCTTCCCCTGAGGGCAGTTGAGGGCCTTGGCGAGGATCCGCGCCATGGAGGTCTTGCCGACGCCGTGCGAGCCGCTGAACAGGTAGACCGGCGCCGTGCGTCGCGCGGCGACGGCGCCGCGGAGCGCCTGCGCGATCGCCTCCTGACCGACGACCTCGGCGAAGGAGCGCGGGCGATACTTGCGGGCGAAGGCGACGTGAGCCATGGAGCCTCTCTCCGTTCGAAGCTCCCGATCATAGATGGTGCCGCCCACGCGCCGAGGGTGAGGGGCCGGCGTTTCGGTGGAGTGGGGAGAGCGAGTGGAGAAGCGCCGGAATGAGGGGGCGCGATTCGGCGACGCTTCTCTTTCGTGCCCGTGCCCGTGCCCGTGCCCGGCGCGCTTCGGGCACGGGCACGGGCACGGGCACGAAGGCAGGAGGCGATGCTGAATCCTGCCCCCTCATTTTCCTCCCGCGACACGCGGACGCCGCCTGCGGCGGCGAGGGCCGCGCCCGTCTCGCGGCGCGTCGCGCCTGCCTCGCCGGCCCGTCTCCGCCGCGCGTGCGGCCGGCGCTCGGGCCCGGCCTCGCGCGACCTTGGGCCGCGCGCCCGGCGCCCTCCTGGGCCGGCACACCGTGTGGTCCGGCGCCTCGAGGCCCCTGCGCGGGTGAGGAGGTGGAATGCGAGCGACGGTCCTCGGCTGCCTGCTGGCCCTGTGCGCCGCCGCGCCCGCCGCGGCCGACGAGCCGCACACGGCGGCGGAGCTGTTCCCGACCCAGGACGGGAACGTGTGGGAGTTCGAGGTCACCGGCGCGCCGGGGCAGGCGCGCGAGCGGATCGAGGTGGTCCGGCGCCACTCGGGCTGGGTGCAGCTGCGCGGCTTCTTCGGTCGCCGCTGGTGGTGGATGAGCGACCGCACCGCGCGCGTGTGGGTGTGGAACGACGACGACGACACCTACACCCGGGCCCTCGACTTCGGCCTGGAGCAGGGGCACCGCTTCACCGCCGAGGCGCCCTCGGTCCCCCCCCTGCGCGGCGCCGTGTACGAGCTGTCCGACCACGACGAGGAGGTGCGCACGCCGGCCGGGACCTTCACCGGCTGCGTGGTCCTGTCGCGGGTCGAGGGCCCGACCGGCGACGCGGGGCTGGCGCGGATCGTCCTGGCCCCGGGGATCGGCCCGGTGGAGCTGGTGACGTTGACGCCCGAGGGGCAGCGGCGCGCGCGGCTGCGGCGGGCGGTGATCGCCGGGGCGGAGCACCCCGCGCCGGGCTCGGTCGGCCTCGGCGTGTGCCTGCGGCTCGATCGCACCGTGCTGCGGCCGGGGAGGGGCGGCGGCGGGGAGCTGACCGTCTCCTTGCGGGTGGAGAACGGCGGCAGCGATTCCCTGCGGTTCACCTTCCGCAGCGGGCAGAGCTACGACGTCGTGATCCGCGACGAGGGCGGGCAGGTGGTCTACCGGTGGTCGCAGGGGCGCAGCTTCACCCTCGCGCAGCGGCGCCTCGAGCTCGAGCCGGGGGACGCCTGGCGGTTCGAGGAGACGATCGCCCTCGATGCGGTGGACGGCGGCGCGCTGCCGACCGGCGACTACACGATCGAGATGCGCCTGACCACCGAGCACCCGGTGGCGGCCACGGGGCGCTTCCGGGTGGGCTCCTGATCAGGCGTCGGGCTTGCGGAAGGCCTGCGTCGGGGGGCCGCTCCCCTCCCGACGAACCCGCTCCACCTCGTTGATCAGCAGGCGCGCGGCGTACACCGAGTCGGTCACCACGTGCTCCCAGTCGTCGCGCCCCGCGCTGACCATGGCGGCCGCGATCCGCGACGAGACCTCCAGCAGCGCGTCGTCCTCTCCGGTCCAGGTCATGGCCGTCCCTCCTGACCGGGTGAGGGTGCCACGGCGAGGAGGGCCCTCGCCACCCCCTTGCGTGTGTGTCAGCGGCTGGCTGTGTGGGCCGCTGGATCCGCGGCGGGTGCGCGGCCGAGTTGCGGCCGGCGCCGGGCTGCCCGAGACTGCAGCCGAGGGAGGCGCGTGGACGAGCGGCGGTGGGGCTTACCTGCGATCGGCCTGCTGGGGGTCTTCGCCCTGAGCGGGTGCGACGACCCGCGGGCGGGAGCGCCCGCGGCGCCGCTGCCCACGGCGCCGTCCTCGCCCCTGGCGCCGCCCTCGCCCGCCACCCCGTCCTCGCCCGCCACGCCCCTCCCGCCCTCGACGACGGCGCTCGTCTCTGAGCCCGGAGAGCCCCCCATGGCCCCTCGACCCCTGGACGAGATCCTGTTCGAGCTGGAGGAGATCGAGACGGCGCCCGCCAACCTCGACGACCCGGAGGCCGATTACGAGGCGCGCTACGAGCGCCAGGACGAGCTCGAGGCGGAGGCCCGGCGCCTGGGCCCCGACGCCCTCGACCTCCTGTTCACACGCCTCGAGGAGGCGCGCGGGTTGCCCGACGTGGTGGGGGCCCGCGAGCGGCGACCCTTCCTGCTGCGGGTGATCGGCGGCCTCGACCACGACCGGGCCCGGGCGGCGATCGGGCAGCGCCTGCGGGCGCTGCCCCAGGGCGACGTGAGGGCGATCCTCGCCGCCATGCCGCGACACGACGCGAGCCGGGGCGCCATCGCCGGGTGGTTCCTGCGCGCCAGCGAGTTCGCGCGCGCCACCGGCGGAGGAGATCCGGCGCTGCGCCTGGCGTTGCTCGAGGCGCACCTGGCGCGACGCCCGGCCGGGGACGCGGCCGAGGACGAGGTGGTGGCCGCTGCCCTCGCGGACCCCAGCGCGGAGGTCGCCGCCCGAGCCCGGCGCTGAATTCGTTTCAGGTACGGGTCGCCGAGTGGGGCGCGAAAGCGCGTGCGGCTCACGCGCTCAGATAACCCGTTGCGTCTTAGGAGGTCGTCGGGCGGCCTGAGGGGTGCTTGGGAGGGGTCCCATGGACCGTCCCCTCCGCCTCCTGACCGCGCTCCTCCTCCTCCTCACCCTGCTCTCGGCGCCCCCCGCGCAGGCGCAGTGGACGCCCGACACGCCGGTGGTGCTCCAGGGCAAGATCGTGTCCATGCACCGGGCGGTGCGGCGGGGCCAGCTGGTGATCCGTCAGGGCAAGATCGAGGCGATCCTGTCGCCGTCGGCCGCGCCGCCGCCTGGCGCGATCGTGATCGACACCCAGGGGTACATCTACCCGGGGCTGATCAACCTCCACAACCACCTCAAGTACAACCTCGTCAGCCTGTACCCCCTCCCGCGCCACGCCGAGAACCACGACGACTGGCCCAGCGGCAAGGACTACGCGGAGCACGTCAACAACCCGGCGATCATCGCCACCAGCAGCAACCTGTACGGCCGGCTGGACGAGGCGCTGAAGTACGCGGAGGTGCGCGCGATCGCCGGCGGAGAGACGGCGATCCAGGGCGCCGAGAACAACCCGGCGATCAAGCACACCCTGGTGCGCAACGTCGAGTTGGAGAACTTCGGCGTGGACGAGGTCGGTCAGCGGGCCTTCTCCATGGACCGCCTGTTCCACCGGGGCCTCGAGGATCTCCGCCCCCGGATCAAGTCCAGCACCGCCTGGATCTGGCACGTCGCCGAGGGGATCGACGAGCGGGCCCACCAGGAGTGGACCTACCCGGAGTACGACCCGGCCAAGCCCTTCAGCACCAGCATCTCCAAGTTCAACCGGCCCGGCGCCGTGGAGGCGGACCTGGTGTTCCCGGGCCTGGTCGGCGTCCACTGCACGGCCATGACCGAGGCCGACTTCCAGCAGTGGCGCCAGATCACCGGGCAGGGCCCCAAGATCGTGTGGTCGCCGACCTCGAACCTGCTGCTGTACGGGAAGACCACCGACATCCGCGCGGCGCAGCGGCAGGACGCGCTGATCGCGCTGGGCACCGACTGGGCCCCTTCGGGCACCAAGAACCTGCTGTGGGAGCTCAAGGTCGTGGACCAGCTCAACCGGCAGAGCTCGCCCCGCCTGTTCCGCGGCTACCGCGAGATCGTGGAGCTGGTGACCACCAACCCCGCCCGGATCCTCGGCTGGCAGGACAAGGTCGGCCAGCTGCGCGAGGGCTACGCCGCGGACGTGCTGGTGGTCGACGACCTGCACCAGACCTCGTCGGGCTACCGCAACCTGATCCTGGCGGCCGAGCGCAACGTGCAGCTGGTGTTCGTGGGCGGCAACCCGCTGTACGGCGACGAGGCCCACATGGCGCGCCTCAAGACCTACCAGGGGAAGCCGCGCTACGAGGTGCTGCCCGAGTCGCCGCCGGGGCGGAGCAAGGCGATCGACATGCTCGAGGACCCGACGGTGCGCAACGGTGACCTCAGCTTCGCCGAGGTGGAGGAGCGGCTGATCACCGCCCTGTCCCTCGACTCCCAGGCCCTGGCGGACCACGTGAACGCCGGCGTGCAAGAGACGCAGACCCGCACCACCTACAAGGCCCGCGACTACATCAAGGAGCAGCTGATCAAGCTGCTGGAGCGAGCCGGAGAGCCCGTCGACGACAGCCTGCGCGACGAGGACAGCGAGCTGACGGCGGACCAGGCCGAGCGGTTCCTGGCCCTGAAGTACCCGCACATGAAGCCGCTCGACCGCCTCGACCCCCTGTTCACCGACGAGCGCTTCTTCGACGCCCTGGAGGCGAACCTCCACTGGCAAGACGGGACGGTGTCCCTCGACCTGCGCCCCTACTACGACCCGGGCGCCGGCGGCGACGGGCCGGGCCTGGTGGGCGCGGTCAACGCGGCGACGGCGGGGTCCGAGTAGCGAGCGCCCGCTCCAGGGCCGGCAGCAGGTCGGGCTTGGGCAAGAAGGCTCGCGCTCCGGCCTGCAGCGCGCCGTGCTCCTGCGACAGGTCGCCGCTCATGACCAGGACGGCCGTCCCTCCGAGCGTTCCGTTCGCGGTCCGCAGCACGTCCAGCCCCGACCCATCGGGCAGCCCCACGTCCAGGAGCACCAACTGGAAGCGCTGCTCCTCCAGGCGGCACACCGCCGCGGCGCAGGTCTCTTCGCAGGCGACCTGGAACCCGCGCCCCGCGAGCACCCGCGCCAGGAGGGCGCGCAGCCCGGCGTCGTCGTCCACTACGAGTGCTCGTCGTTCCGCGCGTTGCATGTCGAGCCGAGTATTGCGGTTACGGCCAGGCAAGGACATAGCCCTTTAGGGCCAGCGTTGCTTGCGCGCGGCTGCAGGATCCGCCAGCCTTCAGCCAGACGGGGGGAGCCGGTGAGGGACCAGCTGTCGGTGGGCGAGCTCCGGGGCGTGCTGGCGCTGGCCGAGCGGGTGGCCGGCTGCAGGGACCTCGACGCCTTCCGCGCCGCGGTCGCCGCCGCGGTGCACGACGCGTTCGAGGCAGGGCTGGTGGTCCTGGTCGAGCGGCAGGGGCAGGAGGCTCGCACGGTCATGTACGACCGGCACCTGGTGTCGCAGCGCGAGTTCCTGGAGCGCCATCCCGAGGTCGCGCGCGAGCAGGTCGCCACCATGGCGGCGCCGCCGGTGCCGCCCGGCACCTCGGCCCGGGAGGCCTTCACCGAGGTCCAGCGGCACACCCGCGCCACCATTCAGCTCTCCTGGCCCGCGTACGACATCGACGACGCGGTGTTCGTCCCCTTCACCAACGCCTCGGGCTACTTCGGCATGCTGGCGATCGCCCTCAACGATCGCGCGCCGGCCGTGGTGGGGCGGGCGCGCCGCTTCCTCCTGGCCAGTCAAGGCTTCCTGGGCGCGACCCTCGATAACCTGCTCCACCAGGAGCGGCTGGAGGGGCAGCGCCGCGCCCTCGAAGGGCTGGTCGACGACGAGGTCCCGGCGTTGCTGGTCGAGGACGGCGGCCGGGTGACCTGGAGCTCGGCACGGGCCCGCGCGCTGTTCGTTGACCTGCTGGGCCACGAGGAGCCGCCCGCCGCCCTCACCCGGGCGTGCGTCGCCATGCTGCGGTTCGGCTCGGTGGCAGCCCTCCCGCCCGAGTGGCTGCAGGTGGGCGACCAGGCGCTGCTGGTGCGCTACCGGCAGGTGGACCTCGGCGGTCGCCGCCAGGTGCTGGCGACGCTGGACGCGCCGTGCTCCTGGGCCCCTGAGGCCGTGACGGCTCGAGCCCAGGCGCTGGGCCTCTCGCCCCGCGAGGCCCAGGTGGCGACCCTCGTCGCCCGCGGCCTCCTCAACAAGGAGATCGCCGCGCGGCTGGCGATCCGCGAGCAGACGGTGAAGAATCACCTCAAGCGCGCCTTCGCCCGCACCGGCGCCCGGAGCCGGACCGAGCTGGCGCGGCAGCTGCTGGGTTGAGCGGGAGGGCGGCATGACGCAGACCCCACCCGACTTCGGCCGCCGCCCCACCGCCGACGCGGTGGTGGCCGACCTCGACCTCGACGGGAAGCGCATGCTGATTACGGGGGCCAGCTCGGGGATCGGGGTCGAGACGGCCCGGGCGGCGGCGGCCCGCGGAGCCACGGTGTTCG
>JAWLGW010000114.1:0-10884 GCA_041690735.1 Planctomycetota bacterium | reverse complement strand
TGGTGCGTCCCGGCCACTACGTGGAGGTCGTGCGCTCTCTGGGACCCGAGGGCGTGTATCTGCCGAGCCTGGCGGGGAGGCCCCTGGCGCGGGCGAAGATGCAGCTGAGCCTGCTCCGGCTGGGCGCCAAGGTCCGCCGCGTCGCCAGCGACGCCCCCAAGGACACCGTGCTGGAGACCGCGCCGCCCGGCGGAGCGACCGTCCCGCCGGGGACCCAGGTGGTGCTCGCGGTCTCCAAGGGCTGAGCGCCGCTACTCGTACTCGTCCGGCTCGTCCTCCGGCTCATCGAGGGGCGGCTCCACCACGTCCACCACCCGGGTCTCGCCGCCGTCCTCGCGGGGCTTGCCGCACCAGGGGCAGAACCGGAAGGCCAGGACCGGCTTGCCGCTGGGGGTGGCGAGGTCGAAGCGCATCACGTCCGCCAGCTCGCTGTCGGAGATGCCGCACTCCTCCTCGCTGAACACCCGGAAGATGCCCACCACGATCTTGCGACGCAGGGGGCAGCAGGTGCTGGGCGCGGACTCCTCGGACTCGTGCTCGTGCTCGTGCTCGTGCTCGTGCTCGCTCATGCACCGCAGTGTACGCGGTATGCTCCAGGCGTGAACGCCTCGCCGACCGAGCCGAGCGAAACTCCTCCCCTCGCCCCAGCACTGGTCGTGGGGCAGCGCCTGGGCGAGTGGGTGCTGGAGGCGCCGCTGGGGCGCGGGGCCTACGCCGAGGTGTGGCGCGCCCGTCACAACGCCCTGCCCGACCGGCGGGCGGCCCTCAAGGTGCCGCACGACCCCGCCTGGGCCGAGCTCCTGCGCAGCGAGGGCGTGCTCCAGCAGCGGCTCACGGGCGAGCACCTGGTGGAGGTGTTGGGGCTCGACCCCGAGCACGACCCGCCCTACCTCGTGGTGGCCCTGGTCGAGGGGGGCTCGCTGCGGGCGCGGATCGACGCCGGCCCCACCCCGCCCGCCGAGGCGCTGCGGCTGGTGGCGGGGATCGCCCGCGGTCTAGCGGAGGCCCACGCCCAGGGGGTGGTCCACCGGGACCTCAAGCCCGAGAACGTGCTGCTCACCGCGGACGGGCAGCCGCGGATCGCCGACTTCGGCCTGGGCCTCACCAGCGCCCGCCCCCCCGACGAGCTCCTCAGCGCCAGCCTCCAGACCGGCCGGGCGCAGGAGCTGGCGGGCACCCTGCGCTACATGGCGCCCGAGCAGCGCGAGCCCGAGGGCGAGGTCGACGCCCGGGCCGACCTGTACGCCCTGGGCGTGGTGCTGTTCGAGCTCCTGACTGGCGAGGCGCCCTGCGGCGGCGAGGTGCCCTCCGACGTGCTCCCGGGTCTCGACCCCCGGCTCGACGCGCTGTACCGCCGCCTGTGCGCCCGCTTGCCCGGCCGCGTCGCCAGCGCCGGCGCCCTCCTCGAGGAGCTGGGGCCGCTGCAGGAGGCGCCGCCGGACACCCCGCCCGACCCGTCCGTCGCCGGGGCGGCCCGCTGCGTCGACGTGCCCGCCGGCCTGTCGGCGCGCGCGCTGGCCTTCGGCCTCGACCTGGTCCCGTTCCTGCTGCTGGCGTCCCTGCCCTTCGGGCGCGGCCGCCTGCTGGCCCTGCCCCTGCTGGCCGCCTTCGTGCTCTACGACCTGGTCGCAGTGACCGCGACCGGCCGCACCCTCGGCAAGCGGCTGTGCCGCCTGCGGATCACCGACCGGGAGGGGCGGCGGGTCGAGGCCTCGCAGGCGCTGCTGCGCGAGGCGCTCCGGCTGGTGTCGCTGGCCTCCCTGGGGCTGGGCTACCTGCCGGTCCTGATCGGGTGGCGCTCGTTCCACGACGCCTTCGCCGGCACCCGCGTGCTGCACGACCGCTAAGCCGCCGCCTCGAGCCGCTGCGGCGCCATGGGCGGGGCGGCCAGCTCGCGCCCCGGGCGCCAGGCGCCCGCCTGGTGGCGCTCGAGGGCCGCGGTGGCCGCGCCCTTGCCGCGCAGCAGGCAGCTCCGCTGGTAGCGGCGCAGGAAGGTCCGGAACGCCGGGTCCTCGTAGCGGGGCCTGCGCCGCAGCCAGGCGGCGAGGTACCCCCAGGCCATGGCGAGGCCGCCGGTGATCCGGGGGGGGCGGGTGGCGCGGAACAGGGCGCTGGCCGCCATGTACAGGGGGCCGGTGCCCATGAAGTACTGGCCGAACCCGTGGCGGACGCGGCCGGTCCACAGGCTCTTGTGGCTGCTCCCCATGGGGCGGAGGTGCAAGAAGCGCAGCTCCGGGTCGTCCCAGCTGCGCGCCTTCCAGCCCAGCTGCCGGCAGCGGTGGCAGTCGATGCCGTCCCACATGACCTCGCGCACGAACCCGCCGATCGCGGCGAAGCACTCCCGCCGGTACAGCTTGATCATGCCGACGGAGGTCTCGTCCCCGCAGGCCTCGCTGATCAGCTCCCCGTCCCACCCCTTGTGGACGTTGCTCGGCCCCGGGAAGTACGCCTTGCCGCTGCAGGTGCCCAGGCGCGGGTCGAGCTCCATGCGCTCGACCAGGGTCTCGAAGTAGCGCGGAGGCAGGTCGAGGTCGAGGTCGAGCTTGCACACGTAGTCGAAGCTGCCCGGGTCAACCGTGGCGTAGCCGGCGTAGAAGGCGTCGATCACCCCGGGCCCCACGCTGCGCCCCCCGCGGTCGTCCCGCCGGACCACCCGGATGAGCGGGTAGCGGCGGGCGTACTCCGCCAGGATCGCGGGCGTCTCGTCGGTGGAGCCGTCGTCCACGATCACCCACAGGGTGGGGGGGAGGGTCTGCCCGACCACGCTGTCGAGGGTCCGCCGGGCGAGCTCGGCCTCGTCGCGGCAGGGGGTGATCAGGCACAGGCGCCGCCGCTCCGGTCGCGGCAGCAGCGGTGCGCCGCCGGGGCGCACGCCCGGCCGCCGCCCCAGCGCGACCTCACGGATCACGTGGAGCAACCACCGCGACTCGCCGCGCAGCCGGGCCGGCCGCGGGTCCTGCCGACGCACCAGGTGCAGCCGCGGGGCCGCGTGCGGCGCGATCCGCGCGGCTCGGTCCCGCACCGACGCGGTGGGGCAGGCCACCCAGGCCGCCGCCGCCAGCCGCGCCCGCTGGAGCGCGGGCCGGCGGTCGAGCGCCACGGCCGCCGGCAGGCCGCACCCGTACGGGACCCCAGCCAGGCCGGCGGCGAGCAGCGGCGTCGCGTCCCCTCCCTCGTCGGCGACCTCCGCGTGCACCGCGTCGACCCCGCGGGCCACGAGCAGCCGGGCGAGGGCGCAGGCCTCGGCCAGGCGGCGCGGCGCCCGGGCGGCGCCGCACAGGCCGACCGCCAGCCGGGCGGCCTCCGCCAGCCGGATCGGCGCCGCGCGCAGCCTCGCCAGGGGCGCGATCGGACCCGGGCGGGGGCGGTCGGCCGCGGCCAACGGCAGCACCCACGCTCCCTCCTCGCGCCACACCTCGACGTCGTGCCGCGCCGAAGGGGCCTCGGGGTCCGCGGCGAGATAGGCGATCCGCACGGGCGGCTACCCTCCTGCCCGGACGGCGGCCCGGGCCTCGCGCGCCGCTGTCCGCGCGCCGGCGCGCCAGTCGGGCTCGGTGCCCAGGGCGCGACTCAGCGCGGCGCGCAGGCGGCGCAGGTTCACGTCGGCCGAGAACTCCGCCAGGACCCGCCGGCGGCCGGCCGTGGCGAGCCGCCGCCGCAGCACCTCGTCCCGGGCCAGGCGCTCGATGGCGCGGGCCAGGGCAGCGGGGTCTCCGGGCGGCACGACCAGGCCCGTCTCCTCGGGCACCACCAGCTCTCGGATCGTCGGCAGGTCGCCGGCGACCACGGCGGACTCGCTCGCCATGGCCTCCATGAGCACCACGGGGATGCCGTCGCGGTCGCCGTCCCCGCTGGTGCGGCAGGGGAGCGCGGTCACGGCGCTGCGGGCCAGGAGCCGCCGCACCTCGCCGTTGGGCCGCGCCCCCACCAGCTCCACCCGGTCCTCCAGGCCGAGCGCCCTGCAGCGCGCCTCCAGCCGGGCGCGCTGCGGCCCCTCCCCCACGATCACGCACTGCAGGTCGAGGTCGCGGGCGCGGAGGGCGGCCATGGCCTCGATCAGCACGTCGAAGCCCTTCTTGTCGACCAGGCGACCCACCGCCGCCACCAGGCGCGGGTCTCGCTCCGCCGCAGGCTCGAACTCGTGGGGGTCCACCCCGCAGCGCACGAGGGGCAGGCGGTCGGGGGTGATCGCGCCCGACCGCCGGTAGAAGGCCCGGTGCCAGCGGCTGATGCAGGCGACGAACGAGGCGCGGGCGAGCTTCTCGGAGAGCAGGGCCCGGTCCCGGAACAGGTCGGCGGCGTGGCCGGTGAAGCTCCAGGAGACCCCCAGGGCCTGGGACACGTACATGGCCACGGTGGCGGGCGCGTGGGCCATGTGGGCGTGGACGTGGCTCACCCGCAGGGGCCGCGCCCGCCGCGCCAGCGCCAGGGCCGCCGCGGCCTGAGCGAACAGCTTGGGCCGCGCCCCCAGGGGGAGGTCGGTCGCCAGCAGCGCGTCGCGCAGGGCGAGCCGCAGGACGGCGGCGGCCCCTTCGGTGTTGGTCGCCACCTCCGCCAGCGCGTCCCGCAGGAGCGCCGCGGCGCCGGCCCCGTACACCGGCAGCGCCTCTTGCCCCAGCCGCTCGAGCGCCTCGTCCCCCAGCCCGTCCTCGGGGGCGCGGAGCGACGCGGCGTGCACGGCGTAGCCCTGCCGGCGCAGGCCCAGGAGCTCGCGGGTCACGAAGGTCTCCGACAGCTTGGGGAGCTGGGCGCCGACGTACAGCAGGCTCGGTCCCTGGGTCCCCTGGGAGCTGGGGGGGCGCTCGCTCACGCCGCCGCCTCGAGCTGACGGTCGTAGGCGACGTGCCCGGGAGCGCGTCCGGCCCAGCGGCTGAACCAGTAGCGGGTCTGGCCCAGGGCGGCCGGCAGCTTGCCCAGCGCGCAGAAGGTGCCGTACAGGGCCGCGTCGCCCAGCCGGTCGCCGCTCCACAGGCGGCGCAGGGTCACCCAGGCGGCGAGGAGCGCGTAGGCCAAACCGGCCGCCAGGAAGCTCAGCCCGCTGGTGGGCCAGGCCAGCGCGACCGCCAGCAGGGGCACCGCCGCGCCCCACCCCCAGGCGCTGCGAGCGCGCCGCTGGTTGTAGCGCTCGGGGCCGTCGCCGTGGAGCGCCGCGCCCTCGGCCGCGGCCCACCCGCCCCGCTCGCTGCGGTGCCACCACTGCCCCAGCCGGGTCAGCTCCCCGTCGTGCCGCGCCATGGGCACGGCCAGCCGCTCCAGCCGCCAGCCCGCCCGCCGCAGGCGCAGGCACAGCTCCGGCTCCTCGCCGCAGCTCAGCGCCGGCGCGAAGCCCCCCACGGTCCGCAGGGCGGCGATCCGGTACATGGCGTTGCCGCCGCAGGCGTCGGTCTGCCCCGCGGGCCGGCGCCACTCCAGGTCGAGGAGCCGCTTGTACACGGACCTCTCGACGTCCCGCTCGATCAGTCGCCCGCACACCCCCGCCAGCGAGGGGTCCTGCGCCAGCCGCGTGGCGCCCCGCTCCAGCCACCCGGGCTCGAGCTCCGAGTCGCCGTCCACGAACTGCACCCAGGCCAGGTCGGCGTCGAGCTCCAGCAGGCGCCGCAGCCCTGCGTTGCGGGCCCGGGCGGCGGTGAACGGGCCGCCCCGCTCGTCGAGGGCGATCACGTCGGCGCCCAGACGGCGCGCCCGGTCCGGGCTGCCGTCGTGAGAGCCCGAGTCGACGTACACCAGGTGAGGGACCTGCCCCACGGCCGACTCGATGGCCCGCACCAGGCGGTCGCCCTCGTCCTGGCCGATGGCGACCACCCCCACCTGGGTCAGCTGAGCCTTCGCTACCGCATCCACGGGCCGCTCTCCTTCCTCTCATCGACGGTAGCGGCTCGACGAGAAGTGCTGGAGATGTGCGACCTGCGCCCGCGCGCAACGCGCAACGGTGAGGCGGGTTGCGCGCGGTGGGGAGTTTCACGTGCCCGTGCACGGGCACGGACGGGCACGGGCACGTGGACTGCGCGTTTCGGGCACGGGCACGGGCACGGGCACGAATGTGGATCGCGTGGAGCGAGCTCCTCTCCCCTACAGCAGCTTCCGCGCGATGAAGTCCGTGGCGTCGTAGTTGTAGTAGCCCATGACGCCCGTCACGACCAGCAGCCCGAAGAAGGTGCCGGGGCCCCAGCCGAAGGCGAACAGCAGCACCCAGGCCAGGAAAAGGTCGACCAGGGTCAGGCCCCCCAGCATGAGGAGGTTCGCCTCGTTGCTGCGCCGGCGGACCACCGCCCGCACGCCCTGGATCCCGAGCCAGGGGAGCCCGGCGCACACCAGGAACCACACCGGCACCCGCCACAGGAGGCTCTGGCTGCCCATGGAGTAGCGCAGGTAGCGCAGGTCCCAGGGCGACTCCAGCGACTCGCTGAAGGGGCCCAGGGACTCCACCACCTTCTTCTGCTGGTGGCTGTACAGGTCGGACTCCACCGAGATCTTGGCGCCCAGGCCGTCCTGGTTGGGTCCCTCGTGGAAGCTGGTCACCCGGACGAGCAGGATCCCGTCGATCGCGATGTTGGCCCGCTCCAGGTACTTCAGCGACGGGACCGCCTGCTCGATCGTGGTGGGCTGCGCCCCCGGCACGAAGCCGGTCACCTCCCCGATGAACTTCTCGTACCACCCCCCCTTGTCGAGCTGCTCCTGGACCTGCGCCCAGGTCGTGGTGCGGTACTTGTCCGAGCCGCTGATCGCGTCCTGCAGCATCTCGTGGAACTGCATCTCCTCCTCGCGGTTCCCCCGCCCCACGATCAGCACCAGGGTGGTGTTGATCTCGGGATGCCGCGGCAGCTCCTTGGCGAACTGCGTGGCCACCTTGGCGGCCATCTGCCGCATGAGCGGGGTCATCTCGCGCCGGGTCTCGCCGCTGAAGTACAGCACGAGCCCCACGATCAGCCCGATCGCGGCCGCTCCGGCGAGGATCTTCCACAGCTTGTCGAACATGGGACTCCTGCCCTGCCTCTAGCAGCTGCCGCTCAACGCTTCACCCTCGCGAGACCGGGCACGGGCACGGGCACGGGCACGAGGTTCATGCGCGCGGCGGGTCCATCTCGACGACGAACAGGTCCTGCACCTTGTCGCTGACCCGGATCGTCAGCTTGGGCTCGATCTGCCGCAGCACCTCCCAGCAGAACAGCTTGTAGCCGCTGCGCGACACACCGAACACGAAGTCGCCGGCGGCGTCGACCCACCGGACCTCCTCGCGGGCCTGATACTCGCGGAACAGGTCCTTGCGCGGCTCCGCCGCCGTGACGGTGAAGTCCTTGCTGCCGATCACGTAGTAGCGCTGCCCCGCGATCCGCGCGTGGCGCAGCATGAAGATCGGGTTCTGCTTGAGGACGCCCATGGCCTCGGGCGAGCCGGGGTCGTCGTGGTGCCACCGGTAGG
The DNA here is from genome assembly GCA_041690735.1 of Planctomycetota bacterium. Classification (GTDB taxonomy): domain Bacteria; phylum Planctomycetota; class J058; order J058; family J058; genus JAWLGW01. Next base: position 3,465 of record JAWLGW010000114.1, on the reverse strand, counting down.
TCTTCCCGCCGCGGCTGCCGGCGACCACCTCGTCCTCGGTGACCGTGAAGGCGGTGATCGAGTCGTCGGCCCCCCGGTAGCGCACCGGCCGCTCGTTGCCGGTGGCGAGGTCGACCGCCAGCACCTCGGCGCCGGCCGAGAAGAACAGGCGCCCGCCGACGACGACCGCGCCCCGCACCGAGCCCGCGCCCCGCAGCTCCTCCTCGCACAGGCGGCGGGCCCCGCTGCCGTCGAGGCTCCACTCCACCAGGCCGACCTCGCTGTGGGTCGCGTACACCCGGCCGTCGAAGTAGGCGACCGCGTTGACGCCCCCCTTCCCCTGCGGGTCGTCGGGGAAGCGGTACTCGTGGCGCACCTGACCGTTGATCCGGTAGGCCCCTCGCTGGGCGCCCACCAGCAGCCAGTCCTCGCCGTCGATCCGCTCGCTGCGCACCGAGCGCAGGTAGCCCAGGCCGCCCTCCTCGGTGTCGTACACCTCCTTGGGGACCTCGGGGTGCAGGTTGGTCTTGGGGTCGAAGGCCAGCACCCGCTTGCCCACCACCGCCAGCACCCGGCGGGTGATCGGGTCCGCGCCCCCGGCCGCCAGCCCGGCGCCGGTCAGGTGCGCCAGCTTCTGCTGCAGCTCGCCCAGCCGCTCCTCGACCCTGGCCTCCATGTCGCTCAGCTCGAGCTTGGCCCGCTGCTCGGGCGACATGTCCTGGGCGATCAGCTCGCGGATCAGCGTGGCGCGCTGCTTGTCGTCGTCGAGCATCATGATGAGGGCCTTGCGGTCGTCGTCCCCCATGCGGGCCCGCAGCTCCTCGAACCGCGCCAGCCGCCGCTCCCGCCGCGCCCGGTCCGCCTCGTCGCGGACCTCGATCTCTCCCAGCAGGGCGTCCATGTCGAGCTGCCGCTTGAGCTGCTGCAGCTCGCGCTCGCGCTCCAGCGCCTCCGCCCGCGCCGACGCCTCGGCGGCGGCGGTGCGCCGCTCCTCGAAGCTGGGCGAGCTGAAGGTGGGGTGCAGGACGTCGATCAGCTCCAGGCCCGTCTCGAACAGGGGCTTGTTGAGCTGCTGCTGCAGGTGGGTGTCGAGGTCGGACCGCTGGTCGCGCGCCACCAGCGCGTCGGCCTGGCGCTCGCTCACGAAGAACCGCACCGCGTCGCGGACGAACGGCAAGAAGTACTCCACCACCGCGCCCCGGGTGGCGCGGCCGTCCACCAGCAGCTCCTGCTCGAGCTGCCCCAGGTCGATCGCGGAGCGGCGGGTCTTGAGCTCGAGCCCCAGCCCCACGGTGAAGGGGTGCCCGTCCTCGCTCCGCCCCGCCTCCACGGTCAGCTCGAAGCTCAGCCGGTCGCGCACCAGCAGCCCCGAGACCACGTCGCCGGTCTCGGCGCCCGCCTCGAGCACCCGGGCCTCGCCCGCGTCGTCCTTGACCAGCGCCAGGGTGCCCTCGGGCACGTGGAGCCGCTTGCTCAGCAGCCCCGGCAGGTCGTCCCGGGCGAACTTGGCCGCGAACGAGTCCTCGGAGGTGGAGAAGCGCTCGATATCGACGGGCATGACGTCCTCCCTCAGCTCGCCGCGCCCCAGGTCGCGTCGCGGTACGCCAGGAATCGCTTCAGGTCGGCCGCCGACACCGACGGCCGGCACTCGGCCACCACCGCCTCGAGGTCGGCCATGGCGATGGGAGGGGCCGCCCCCTCGCCCTCGCCTGCCTGCACCGCCCTCAAGAATACGTCCGCGGCCGCCTTCTCGCAGATGTTCTTGACGTCGGCCCCCGAGTAGCCCTCGGTGCCCTCACCCAGGGCGTCGAGGTCGACGTCGGGGGCCAGGGGCCGCCCCTCCAGGTTGAGCTCCAGGATCTTGCGGCGGGCGGGCAGGTCGGGGAGCCCCACGTACACCTTCTCGTCGAAGCGGCCGGGGCGGAGGACGGCCGGGTCGAGGGACCACGGCTCGTTGGTGGCCCCGATGAACAGGAGCGGGTTGGCGTCGGCGGTGCCGAACCCCTCCAGCTCGGCCAGGATCTGGGGCACCAGGCGCGACATGACCGGCGACTGAGACTCCCGCCGGGCCGGCACCAGGGCCTCGATCTCGTCGATGAACACGATCGAGCGCTCGTTCGCCCGCGCCTGCTTGAACAGGCGCTCGATGTTCTGCTCCGAGTCGCCCACCCACTTCGACATGATCTCGGAGGGCTTGACCGTGAAGAAGGCGGCGTCGATCTCGCCCGCCACCGCCCGGGCCATCATGGTCTTGCCCGTGCCCGGCGGCCCCCACAGGAGGATCCCCCCGCCCCGGCGGATCTTGTAGCGGGCCGCCTCCTCCGGGTGGGTGAAGGGGTAGATCATCTTGAGGCGGATCTCCTCCTTCACGTCCTCGAGGCCCGCGATGTCGGAGAAGCGCAGCTTGGGTCGCTCCACGGGGATGAAGTCGCGCCCGCCGTCGCCGTCCTTGCCCTCCTTGTCGCGGCGGCCGCCGTTCCCGCCCCCGCTGTTGCCGCCGCCGGGGTTGCGCCGCTTGAGCCCCTCCGAGGGCGAGCCGAGGTCGTTCGCGTCCTCGGGCAGCGACTCCAGGAACTCGATCAGCTTCTCGAGGTTCGCCTCGCGCGCGGCGCGGATGGTGGGCGAGACCGCGGCCTCGGTGTAGCCCATCCAGGCCTCGATCGCGTACTGCAGGTTACGCCGCATGCGGTCGAGGTCGCGGGCCTGCTCGGCCTCCTCCACCAGCGCGAAGTAGCGGTCGAAGCTCTTCTTGTACTGCTCCGCTCGGGATTGAACCGTGCGCTTCGCCACTCGCTTCCGACCGCCCTTCCCTGCCCTGCCTCAGGCCTTGTCCCGGTTCTTCTCGAACCGCTCCCGCAGCGTGTCGAGGCGGCTGCCGACCCTGTCGTCCATCTCCTCCGCCTCCTCCGCCACGATCGCCTCGTCGATCATGCGGTCGATCTCGTCGTCGCTGACGAGGTCGTCCGACTGGGCGCCCTCCATGTGCCCGATGGACTCGTTGGTCTGCTCCATCATGAGCTCCATCATCTGCTGCATGGACTCGGACTGGCTGATCGCCCGCTCGCAGTTCTTCTGCACCTCGGCCAGGTTCACCGAGCCGTAGCTCTCGGCGATCGCCTCGGACACGGTCTCGAGGGCCCGCGCGAAGTCGGCCTGGGCCTCGGCCTGCCCCTTGAGCTGCTTGAACACCTCGAGGTTGAGCAGCTGGCGCTCCATCATGCGGCGGGTGTAGGCGGTCCGCTTCAGGTTCGACTTGATCACCTTGAGCTGGACGTTGTCCCCCAGCTGGCGGGCCCGCTTGGCCTTCTTGATGAACTCGTGCTCCTCGCGCTCGAAGGAGCGGATCTGCTTCTTGATGCGGGACAGACCCTTGCGGATGTCCATCTCCCGCTCCATGCGCCGCTCTTCGCTGGACTTGAACAGCCCCATGCTCAGCCTTCCTCGGCGGCGTCCCGCCAGTCGATGTAGCGCTCCATGTCCTCGGCG
>JAWLGW010000113.1:0-10895 GCA_041690735.1 Planctomycetota bacterium | reverse complement strand
CCTATGCGCCGCCCCCCGGGGCCCGACGGCGGGGCCCCCTCCCCGGCCCGCGCCGGGGGTGACCCGGAGGAGCGAGCGATGAAGAAGGTCGGTGTCGTCGGCTGCGGACTCATGGGTTCGGGCATCGTAGAGGTGTGCATCAAGAGCGGCCACGAGACGGTGGTCCGCGAGATGAACGACGACTTCCTCGCGCGCGGCCTGGCCCGGCTGGACGGCTCCATGGAGCGGGCGGTCAAGAAGGGCAAGATGACCGACGCCGAGCGGGAGACGGCTCGCTCGCGCCTGGTGCCCACGACCGACCTCGGCGCCCTCTCCGAGTGCGACATCATCATCGAGGCGATCACCGAGGACCGGGCGGCGAAGGTCGCCCTGTGGGAGCAGATCCGCAAGACCGCCAAGAAGGGCGCCCTGCTGGCCACCAACACCTCGTCGATCCCGCTGTCCTCGCTGGCCCCGCACACCGGCGACCCCAAGCGGTTCATCGGCCTGCACTTCATGAACCCGGTCCCGGTCATGAAGCTGGTGGAGATCGTGCAGGGCATCGAGTCGGAGCCGGGCGCGATCGAGGAGGGCCAGGCCTTCGTCGAGGGGCTGGGCAAGACCACGATCCTCGCCAAGGACACCCCCGGCTTCGTGATCAACGTGCTGCTGGTGCCCTACCTGTGCGAGGCGGTGCGCCTGCTGGAGGCGGGCGTCGCCAGCAAGGAGGACATCGACAAGGGCATGCAGCTCGGCTGCGGCATGCCCATGGGCCCGATCACGCTGCTCGACTTCGTCGGCGTCGACACGACCCTCGCCATCGCCGAGGTGCTGTTCGAGGAGTTCCGCGACCCGAAGTACGCCGCGCCGCCGCTCCTGCGCCGCATGGTGGAGAGCGGCTTCATGGGCAAGAAGTGCGGCCGCGGCTTCTACGACTACACCGGAGGTGCCAAGTGAAGCGGCTCGCCGCGCTCTTCCTGCTGCCGGCGCTGATCGCGCCCGCCTTGGCTCAGGACGAGGCCCCCAAGCAAGACCCCGCGCCGGCGGAGCAGCCGGCGCCCCCGGCCGCGGCTCCGCAGGACCTCGAGCTCACGCTGCAGCCGGACCGCGCCGAGGTCCCGGTGGGCGAGTCGATCGCCCTGACCGTCACCCTCAAGAACGCCGGCAGCGCGCCGGCCGAGGTGCCCGAGCTGGCGGAGGACGTCCAGCTGGTGTCGTTCGAGGTGAGGCTCGACGACGGTGAGGCGTTCAGCCACCACAAGATCCACACCTCGATCTACGAGCCACGGACCGACTGGCCCACCGTCCAGCTCGCCCCAGGCGAGACGCAGCAGCTCCGGGTGGAGCTGCCCGCCCTCACCACCGGCCAGCTGACGGTGACCGCCAAGTACGGCCGCCCCGTGACCAAGGAGGAGGGGCAGGTCGCCTTCGGCCCCGCCAAGCTCTCCAGCGAGCCCGTGCAGGTGAAGCTGACCCCCACCGCCGAGGGGGACGGCGAGGTCGAGGTGCGCATGCACACCAACCTCGGCCCCATGCACCTGCGGCTGTTCCCGCGCCACGCCCTGGGCACCGCGCTGCACTTCGCCCGCCTGATCGAGGACGGACGCCGCGAGGTGGGCGAGCGGAGCGTGCCGTTCTATCGCGGGCTCACCTTCCACCGGGTGATCGAGGGCTTCATGATCCAGGGCGGCTGCCCCGAAGGGACCGGCAACGGCGGCCCCGGCTACTCGATCCCCGCCGAGACGGGCGCCAAGGGTGAGCTGCCAGAAGAGCAGAAGCACGCCCCCGGCCGCCTCGCCATGGCGCGCAGCCCGCACCGCGACTCGGCCGGCTCGCAGTTCTACATCTGCGTGGGCGCGCCCTCGCACCTCGACGGGGACTACACCGTGTTCGGCGAGGTCACCCGTGGCCTCGACGTCGCCTACGCGATCGCCGGCGTCCCGACCGGCGGGGCGAGCAAGCCCCTCGAGCCCGTCACCATCGACGCGATCACCCTCCAGACCGTTCCGCAGAGCTAGCAGGAGCCTCACTCATGGCGAACCCCACCGCCGTCTTCGACACCACCCAGGGCAGCTTCAAGGTCGAGGTGTTCCTCGAGCAGATGCCGATCACCGCCAAGAACTTCATCGACCTGGCGAAGAGCGGCTTCTACGACGGGCTCCACTTCCACCGGGTGATCAAGGACTTCATGATCCAGTTCGGCTGCCCCCACAGCCGCGACCCGCAGAGCCCCCGGGCCGGCACCGGCGGGCCGCCCCACGGCACGATCCCCGACGAGCACCTGCCGACGGCGAAGTTCAGCAACGAGCCCGGCACCCTGTCGATGGCGAACACCGGCGCCCCCAACAGCGGCGGCTCGCAGTTCTTCATCAACACCAAGCACAACGACTACCTCGACTGGTTCACCCCCGGGCGCTCGAAGCACCCCGTGTTCGGCAAGGTGGTCGAGGGCATGGACGTGGTGAACGCGATCGGCAACGCCGCCACCGACAGCGGCGATCGGCCCACCACGCCGATCAAGGTCAACGCGATCACGATCAACGAGGCCTAGGCGGCGTCATGGCCTACGAGCGCCTGGCGGTCGAGGTGGCGGACGGGGTGGCCACGATCACCGTGGACCGCCCCAAGGCCCTCAACGCCCTCGACGCCCTCACCATCGACGAGCTGGAGCGGGCCACGGACGAGCTGGGCGCGACCGCCGGGCTGGCGGGGGTGATCGTCACTGGCGCCGGCGACAAGGCGTTCGTGGCCGGCGCGGACATCAAGGCGCTGGCCGAGGTCCGCCGCCCCGACGAGGCTCGCAGCCTGGCGCGGCGCGGGCAGGCGGTGCTGGGCAAGCTGTCCGCGTTCCCGCGGCCGGTGATCGCCTGCATCGGGGGCTACGCCCTGGGCGGCGGCCTGGAGCTGGCCCTGGCCTGCCACCTGCGCTACGCGGTGCGCGGCGCCAAGCTGGGCCTCCCGGAGGTCACCCTGGGGCTGATCCCCGGCTACGGGGGCACACAGCGCCTGGCCCGGGCGATCGGCCGCGGCGCCGCCACCGAGCTGATCGTCACCGGCGAGCCGGTGAGCGGCGAGGAGGCCCTGCGGCTCGGCCTGGTCCAGCGGCTGTTCGACGACCGCGAGGCCCTCCTGGCGGGGGCCCGCGAGACGTTGAGCAAGGTGGCCAAGCGGGGGCCGCTCGCGGTGCGCCTGGCCCTGGAGGCGATCGACCGCGGCCTCGAGCAGGACCTCGAGGGCGGTTTGCAGGTCGAGGCCGACCTGTTCGGCCTGGCGCTGGCGAGCGACGACGGCGGCGAGGGTACCCGCGCCTTCCTGGACAAGCGGGCCCCCGAGTTCAAGGGAAGTTAGCGAACAGCAGCGTCACCGGCGGGCACGGGCACGGGCACGGGCACGGGCACTAAGGGCCGGCGCTGGTGAGGAGGAGGAGACGATGCGCGAGGTGGTGATCTGCGGGGGCGCTCGTACGCCCATGGCCGAGTACAGCGGCACCCCCGGGCACGGTCTGTTCAAGGACCTGTCGGCGATCGAGCTGGGGGCCAGGGCGGCCAAGGCCGCCCTCGAGAAGGCCAAGGTCGCGCCGCGGCGGATCGACCACGTCGTCATGGGCAACGCCCTGCAGACGTCGGCCGACGCCATCTACGGCGCCCGCCACGTGGGCCTCAAGGCGGGCGTCCCGATCGAGACGCCGGCCCTGACGGTCAACCGCCTGTGCGGCTCGGGCATCGAGTCGATCGCCCAGGCCCGGCGCATGATCCAGCTGAACGAGGCCGGGGTGTGCCTGGCCGGCGGCATGGAGAGCATGAGCCAGGCGCCGTTCGTGGTGCGCGGCGCCCGGACCGGGCTCCCCTTCGGTCGCCCGGTGCCGTTCGAGGACCTGCTGTTCGAGGCCCTCAAGGACCCGCACTGCGGGCTGTTCATGGCCCAGACCGCCGAGGCCCTGGCCCGCAAGTACGACATCAGCCGCGAGGAGCAGGACGACTTCGCCTGGCGGTCCATGCAGCTGGGCGTCGCCGCGACCGAGGCGGGCACCTTCCTGGAGGAGATCGTGCAGGTCGACGTCAAGGTCGGCCGCGAGACGGTCCGCGTGTCGCGCGACGACCACGTCAAGCCCGACAGCACGCGCGAGAAGCTGGGCAAGCTGCGGGGCGCGTTCGGGCCCGAGGGCACCGTCACCGCCGCCAACGCCAGCGGGATCGTCGACGGCGCCGCCGCGCTGGTGGTGGCCGCCCGCGAGGTGGCCGAGGCGGAGGAGCTGCCGATCGTGGCCTCGATCACCGGCGTGGCGACGGTCGGCGTCGACCCGGGCATCATGGGGATCGGCCCGGCGCCGGCGATCCGCGAGCTGCTCAAGCAGACTGGACGCAGCCTGGAGCAGGTCGACCTGTTCGAGATCAACGAGGCCTTCGCCGCCCAGTACCTGGCCGTGGAGAAGGAGCTGGGGCTCGACCGCGACAAGGTCAACGTCAACGGCGGGGCGATCGCCATCGGCCACCCGCTGGGCGCCACCGGCACCCGGCTGGTCCTGACCCTGGTCCACGAGCTCCGCCGCCGCGGCGGCGGCTTCGGCGTGGCCTCGGCCTGCATCGGCGGCGGCCAGGGGATCGCGATCGGGGTCCAGGTGTAAGAAGAGCCGCAGGAGAGGAGTGGGAGCCGCGGAGGGCTGTCGCTGTCGAGCGACAGCCCGCCCCGCAGGGCGCTGCACGTCGAGCCACATCCTCCCGCGGCTCCCTCTAACCCCCCGCGGCTCTGAACACTAGAAGCCCCCGGACCCCCTCGCTATGCTGGGGCCGTGGACCTGCGGATTCGGCAGCGATCGATCGACGAGCTCGGGACCGGGCTGGTGCTGGCGCCCGAGGGGCCGATCCGCGCGCGGACGGCCGAGCAGTTCCGCGAGCACGTCGACGGCCTCCTGGGCGACGGTGCGGGCGACGGGTCTGCCGTAAAGGCGCTGGTGCTCGACCTGGCGGCGGTCGACTCGATCGACAGCTCCACGGCCGGCTTCCTGCTCAACCTGCACGACCGGCTGCGGGACCGCGGCGGCAACCTCGCCCTGGCCGACCTGCAGGACGGGGTGCAGGTCGTGATCGACTCGATCGGCCTGACCACCTTCTTCACGGTGTGCGAGAGCGTCGACGAGGCGCTCCAGCAGCTCGGCTGAGGAGCTCATCGGGCGACGAGCGGTCGCCTGGCGCACGCCCCTCCCTCGCCTCCCAAGGCGTTCTCCCGTAAAGACTCACAAGCGTTCAACGGACGCCCAGGCGTGAGCGCGCCGCGCGCAATCCACCACCGGCGGGGGGGAATCCGCAAGCGGCTCGCCCGCGCGCTCGGGGCCAGGGTTCCCGCCGGCCGCCTCAGCTGTTGCCGTCACGACAGCTAGCTACGCCGAGGCGGCGCGGCAAGCACCTTGCTCCACTCGCCCCTCGACCCGGGTGAAGGAGTGGCGCGTGAACGTCGTGCACGTCGTCGGCTGTGGAACGATTGGGGAGCCTTTGATCGCCCTCCTGAGCCAGCACCGTGAAGCGCTCGGCATCGACGAGGTGACCTTCTCGAAGCGACGCGCCAACGGCGACGACTGCGCCAAGGTGGCGCAGCTGATCGACCGAGGGGCCAAGCTGGCGGTCGAGCGCCCCGAGTGGGCCGCCTTCACCGATCAGGGCTTTCGCCCCAGCCTCGAGGCCGACGAGGCGGTCGAGCGGGCCTCGGTCGTGATCGACTGCACCCCGCGGGGGCTGGCGCACAAGGAGCAGCGGTACCGCCGGCTCGCGGGGCCGCGCGGCTTCATCGCCCAGGGGTCCGAGTCGGGGTTCGGCAAGCCCTTCGCCCGCGGCATCAACGACGCGGCGCTGGTCCCCGGCGACGACAGGTTCGTGCAGGTCGTGTCCTGCAACACCCACGCGATCTCGGCCCTGGTCAAGGCGATCGCCTTCGACGCCGACCAGAGCCACCTGCGCTCGGGCCGCTTCGTCTGCATGCGCCGCGCCAACGACATCGGTCAGGACGGCGCCTTCGTCCCGGGCCCCGCGGTCGGCAAGCACGACCTCGATCGGTTCGGCACCCACCACGCAGCCGACGTCCACGCCATCTTCGCCACCCTGAACCACGACCTCCCGGTGTGGTCCTCGGCGATCAAGCTCAACACCCAGTACATGCACACGATCTGGTTCAGCCTGGAGCTCGAGCGCCCCTGCACGCTCGACGACGTCCGCCGTCGGCTCGAGGCCGCGCCGAGGGTCGCGCTGACGCGCAAGCGCTCGGCCAACCGCGTGTTCTCCTTCGGCCGGGACCACGGCTACTTCGGGCGCATCTACAACCACGTGGTGGTGCCCCTCGACTCGCTGGCGATCCGCGAGGGACGCGAGGTGGTCGGGGTCGCCTTCACGCCGCAGGACGGCAACTCGCTCCTGTCGTCGGCCGCTGCCGCCCTGCGGCTCATGGCGCCCGGCGAGCACGCCGGGCGCGAGGCGACGCTCGACGAGCTGGTGTTCGCCGAGGTGTAGCGCTCGCTCGCGCGGGCGCGGACCCCGCCGTGGGGCCAAGCGCGCGAGTCAGCGAGTCAGCTTGGGGACGAACCAGGGACGAGGCAGGTCATGACGACGGCAGCAGGACTCCGCAGCATCAGGGGCGCCCCCGCCGCGGGCTGGGTCCGCGAGGCGCGATCCGAGGGCGCGTCCCCCACGCGCAGCCCCGACCCCTTCGCGCGAGTCATCACCCGCAGCCCCGCCATGCGGGACCTCCTCGAGCTGTGCCGCCAGGTCGCCCCCACCCGGGCGCGGGTGCTGCTGCTGGGCGAGACCGGGACCGGCAAGGAGCTGCTGGCGCAGGCGATCCACGAGGCCTCGGGGCGCCCCGGCCCGTTCGCGCCCGTCAACTGCGGCGCGATCCCCGAGCACCTCGTCGAGTCGGAGCTGTTCGGGCACGAGCGGGGCGCCTTCACGGGCGCCGACCGCAGCCGCGGCGGTCTCTTCCGCCGCGCCGACGGCGGCACCCTCCTGCTGGACGAGGTGGGCGACCTGCCGCTCCCCTCCCAGGCGAGCGTGCTGCGGGCCCTCGAGGAGCAGGCGGTGCGCCCGGTCGGGAGCAGCGAGGAGGTGCAGGTCGACGTGCGCGTCCTCGCCGCCACCAGCACGCCGCTGGACGGCGCGGTGACGGACGGCAGCTTCCGCGCCGATCTGCTGTACCGGCTGGACGTGATCCGCGTTGTGGTGCCGCCGCTGCGCGAGCGGCGCGAGGACGTCCTCCTCCTGTTCGATCACTTCACCGCCAAGCTAGCCCACGTGCACGGGGTGCGGCCGCCCGAGGTCCGGTCCTGCTTCCGCGACGCGCTCCTGGAATACGGGTGGCCCGGCAACGTGCGCCAGCTGTACAACTTCGCAGAGCGCGTCCTGCTCACCGCCGGCCGCAGGGGCGCCTTGCGGGCGCGCGACGCCGAGGAGCTGCTGGGCCCCTCGCGTCCGCTGCCGTCCTCGGGCGGCGCCTCCCTGCCGGGGACGCGCCCCAACCACACGCTGCTCGAGATCGGCCCCTCGCTGCCGCTCTCGGCGCACCTCAACCAGGTCGAGCGCCTGTACCTCGAGTCCGCCCTGCGCGAGACCGGAGGGCGCATCCAGGCGACCGCGCGGGTGGCCGGCATGAGCCGCCGGACCCTGCTCCGCAAGCTGAAGAAGTATGGCCTGGAGAAGCGCCACTTCTTCCGGCCCTAGACCGACCACGGGATCGCCACGAGTGACGAGGAACGCTGCCATGCACGACGACGACACCAGCCGCGGAGGAGAACGACGCCTGACCGCCGCCATCGCCGAGCCCCTGGCGTGGACACGCGCGCTGCCCGAGGACCCGCGCCGCCTCGCCCGCCGCTGCACGGCCGGGGCGCGGCTGCCGAGCGACGCGCCGCGCCGGCTCGTCGCGCGTCACTCCCAGCGAATCCCCCCGGTCCAAGGGGCAGATGCCCCGCTCCCGGCGGCCGCCTGACGCCCGCGCCCCCAGTTGCGGCGGGCACGCCCGTCGCTCTGTGGCTCTCACGTCGATAGGCAGGTGTCGGGAGAGAACGATCTCCCCCCTGCGATCCCCCCCCGCGCTGGAGTCCCTCCCCCCCCTCCAGCGCGCGGGGGGGATCCCCTTTCCGGAGGGGAAGAAGAGAACACGGAATATCAACAGCGAATGACAATGAGAACAGGGAACGACTCAGCAGGGCCATTCCCTGTTTTCATCCTCTGTTTGCTGTTGATATCCCGTGTTCTCTCTCCTCCTCGGGCTACAGCGGCTGCGTCCTGCGACAGCACGAGCACGAGGTAGAGCTCCCCCCACCTCCCCCCCCGGCCTCTCCGTTGCTAAGGCCCTCCCCATGGAGAAGCTGACGCCCTCGGTCCTCGCCGCGCTGGTGGGGTTCCTTCCCCTCGCGGGGTTGATCTTCCTGTGCATGTCGGTGCGCAAGGCGGTCCTGACGACCTTCTTGCTGGGGTGGTTGTTCTTGCCCCAGGCCACCATCGAGGTGCGCGGGGTGCTCCCCGACTACGACCGCTACCTGGCGGTCAACCTGGGGGTGCTGCTGGGGATCGCGCTGTTGGCGCCCAACCGGCTCACGCGGCTGAAGCCCACTTGGGTCGACCTGCCCATGCTCCTGTGGTGCACCTGCCCCTTCCTGACCTCGCTCGCCAACGGGCTCGGCCCCTACGACGGGGGCGGAGCCGTGCTCGAGCGCGTCCTGCTGTGGGGCCTCCCGTACGCCGTGGGGCGGGCGGTCCTGGGTGACGCGCCGGGCGTGCGCCAGGTCGCGTTCACGATCTTCCTGGGCGGCCTGATCTACATGCCGCTCGCCCTGTGGGAGGTGCGGATGAGCCCGCAGCTCCACAAGATGGTCTACGGCTTCCAGCAGCACGAGTTCTCGCAGACCTATCGCCTCGGCGGCTGGCGCCCGCAGGTGTTCCTCAAGCACGGGCTGGCCCTCGGCATGTGGATGACCGCCGCCAGCCTGTGCGGGATCTGGCTGTGGCGGACGCGGGCGGTGCGGCTGGGCGGCGAGCTCATGCCCCTCCTGGTGGTGCCGCTCGTCATGGCCACCGCCGCCTGCAAGTCCCTGGGGGCGCTGGTCCTCCTCACGGCAGGCGCCAGCGCCCTGTGGCTCGCCCGCCGCCTCGGCCGCGCCTGGCCGATCGTCCTCCTGACCCTGATCCCGCCCACCTACGTGTGGGCCCGCACCACCGGCGCCTGGACCGGCGAGAACCTGGTGCAGGCGATCCGTGACAACGTGAACCAGGACCGGGCGCAGTCGGTGGAGTTCCGCCTCCAGAACGAGGACATGCTGGCCGAGAAGGCGCTCCACCGCCCCGCCCTGGGCTGGGGCGGCTGGGGCCGCTACCGCATCAAGAACGAGCGCGGCAAGGACGTGACGACGGTCGACGGGTTCTGGATTCAGGTGCTGGGGGAGAACGGCTTCTACGGCCTCACCCTGTTCGGCCTGATCTTCCTGGTGCCGGTGTGGCTGGTGGCCCGCGGCGGCCACGCCTTCTGGCGCGACGGCCTGTGGACCCCGGCGGGGGTCCTGGCCGCGCTGCTCGCCCTGTACCTGATCGATGGCCTGCTCAACGCCATGTTCAACCCCTTCTGCCCCCTCGCCATGGGGGCCCTGTCGGGGCTGTGGGCGCGGCCAGGCCGGGTGCCGGCGAGGCCGCGCCCGCGCCGGCGGCCGGTCCTCACCCAGCCGCTGCCCGCCGGCGTCGAGCTGGGAGCGGCGCGCCCCCCCGCCGGCTGAGGGCCGCCGCTCGCGCGCGCTCAGGCGGCGCGGCGGCCCCGGGCGCGATCGAGGAGCCGGGTGGCGGCCCGGACCGCGGTCCAAACCCGCCCCAGCGGCTCCTCCTGCAACGCCGCGGCGAGCTCGAGGCACAGGCGCCGGCGGAGCGCCTCGTAGGTCCCCGGCGCCGAGCCCTCGGCCGACTGCTTGCCCCGCTGCCCCAGTACGGCCAGCAGGTAGCCCCAGGCCTCGTCCGGCGCGCAGTCGAGGGCGCCCGCGTGCGCGCGGAGCTCCCGCGCCAGGCCCCGCGGGCTCAGCTCGAGCGCCTGCCCCAGCCGCAGCAGGTCGACGAAGGGGTGCCCGTGGCGGGGCTGCGAACGACGCCAGTCGGCGAGGGCGAAGCGAGCGGCGGGCGCTCGCTCCTGCCACCACGGCCGGCGGGGCAGCAGCTGCAGGTTGTCCGGCGTGATCTCGTTGTGGGCCAGCACCTGATAGGGGCGCCAGGAGCCTGCCTCGAGGCGCTCACGGTAGCACCGAGCCAGGCGCCGCAGCGGGCTGGGGAAGCGGGAGTCGGTCATGAGCCAGCCCAGCGGCCGGTGGAAGTCCTCCTCGAGCCGGGCGGCATCGACCTCGCTGCGCGTGAGGCGGTTCACCTCTCGCAGCCACTGCAGCGCCTGAGGGGCCAGCCAGGCGCGGGAGGCGCGCCCACGCCAGCGAGCGCCTCCCAGCGACGGGCACAGGGGGTACACGGTCCACCGCCCGGCGTCGTCCTCCCCCGCCGCCAGGGGCGGGAGCACGGCCTCTCCCAGGCCGGGGCCGATCCGCGCCAGCACGTGACGGACGCGCAGCGCCTCGGGGCCGACCGGGTCAGCTGCCCGCGGCTCCCGCCGCAGCACCGCCACCGGCGACCCGTCGCGGGCGTGGATCACGAAGTTCCCGGCGTCGCCGCCCCGGCCTCGCCGGGGCCAGGACAGGCGCCCAAAGCCGCCCACCGGCGCGAGGGGGACGGCGAGCTCCGGCGCCAGCCGCTCGGACAGCGCCAGCATGGCCTCCGGAGCGACAGTCATCGGGAGGTCCCCTTCGCCGCCAGCAGCTGCGCCGAGAGGTAGTACAGGAAGGCCGTGTCCTCGACGAGGTAGCGCCGCCACAGGCGCCGCGGCTCCATCAGGAGCCGCCCCAGCCCCGCCAG
>JAWLGW010000112.1:0-10902 GCA_041690735.1 Planctomycetota bacterium | reverse complement strand
TGTCGGCCTCCGAGGACCTGTTCGGCAGCGAGGACTCCAGCAACTCGGCCACCTTCTTCGCCGCCGGCCTCAAGGGGCGGTGGGAGGAGAGCAAGCCGGGGCGCTACCAGGACCACAAGTGCCTCGACGGCAACTACACCCTGGAGGTGCCCGGCGAGGACGGCGAGGTCGTCCGCCGGGAGATCCCCCTGCGGCGGGCCATGAACCTGGTGCTGCGAGACGCCTACCACGAGGACTGCCTGCGGGTGATCGGGCGCTGGAACCGGATCACCGAGAAGGCGGGGGTGGAGTTCCGCTTCACCCTCCCCTCGGACCGGTTCAACCGGCACCAGGGGGTGTACGCCCGCATGCCGTTCGACCCCCAGGGCAACCTGCTCTCGCGGGAGGCCTGGGACGCCAAGCGCGACGAGTGGCTCCCCAGCCGGGCCGACTACGAGTACGTGCAGAGCCTCATGGTCCCCTGCTACGGGGCCGGCGAGTACGCCAACTGGATCGCGCCCCCCAAGAAGGGGATCAACGGCCGGCCGGTGGACTTCCAGTACGTGAAGTTCGTGCGGGACAAGAACAACTAGACGCATAGACTCCCTCGTGCCCGTGCCGTGCCCGTGCCCGTGCCCGAAGAGGCGGCGGGCACGGGCACGGGCACGGGCACGGGCACGTAAGACGAGGAGACAGGCATGAAGCAGCTCCAGAGTTACGTTCAGGGCAAGTGGGTCGCGGGCGACGGCGGGGCGGCCACCCTCCACGACCCGACCACCGAGGAGGCGATCGCCCAGACCTCGACCCGCGGGGTCGACATGAGCGCGGCGCTCCGCTACGCCCGCGACCGCGGCGTGCCCGCCCTGCAGGAGCTGACCTTCGCCCAGCGGGGCGCGCTGCTCAAGGCGGCCTCCAAGGCGCTGCACGCCCACCGCGACGAGCTGCTGGAGCTGTCCACCCGGAGCGGCGGCAACACCCGCGGCGACGCCAAGTTCGACGTCGACGGCGCCACCGGGACCCTCGCCTTCTACGCCAAGCTGGGCGAGGGGCTGGGCGAGGCCAAGGCGCTGGTGGACGGCGAGGGCGTGCAGCTGGGGCGCAGTCCCCGGGCCTGGGGCGAGCACCTGTACGTCCCCCGCCGGGGCGCGGCGGTCCACATCAACGCCTTCAACTTCCCGGCCTGGGGCCTGTTCGAGAAGGCGGCCGTGGCCTGGCTGGCGGGGGTGCCGGTGGTCACCAAGCCCGCCACCGCGACGGCGATCCTGGCCCAGCGCATGGTCGAGATCGTGGTCGAGGCGGGCGTGCTGCCCGAGGGGGCGCTGTCCCTGATCTGCGGCTCGGCGGGCGACCTGCTGGAGCACCTCGGGCGCCAGGACGTCCTCGCCTTCACCGGCTCGGCCGACACCGCCGCGCGCCTCCGCCGCCTGCCCGCCTTCACCGACCGTAGCGTGCGGTTCAACGTGGAGGCCGACAGCCTCAACGCCGCGGTGCTGGGGCCCGACGTGGACCCGAGCTCGGAGGCCTTCGACCTGTTCGTGCGCGAGGTCGTCCACGACATGACTCAGAAGGCGGGGCAGAAGTGCACCGCGATCCGGCGGGTCCTGGTGCCGCGCGCGCTGCTGGACGCGGCGCGCGAGGCGCTCGGCGAGGAGCTGCGCGGCCAGAAGGTGGGCGACCCGGCGCAGAAGGGCGTCAAGGTGGGCCCGGTGGCGACCGCCGATCAGCTGCGCGACGTGCGCGAGGGGATCGAGCGGCTCAAGGGCCAGGCCACCTGCGTGGTGGGCGACGGCGGCCGCGGGGAGCTGGTGGGGGTCGAGGGCGAGCGGGGCTACTTCGTCTCGCCGGTGCTCCTCGAGGCGAGCGACGCCCGCGCCGCGACCGAGGTGCACACCCGCGAGGTGTTCGGCCCCGTGGCCACCCTGCTGCCCTACTCGGGCGAGGCGGCCGAGGCCGCGGCGCTGGTGGCGCTGGGCGAGGGGAGCCTGGTCTCCTCGATCTACAGCGACGACGCCGCCTTCGCGGGCGAGCTGGCCCTGGGGATCGCCCCCTACAACGGCCGCGTCTACATCGGCGGCACCAAGACGGCCGGCGAGTCCCTCGGCCCGGGCGCCGTCCTCCCGCAGCTCCTGCACGGCGGCCCCGGGCGGGCCGGCGGCGGCGAAGAGCTGGGCGGCCCGCGGGGCCTGCAGTTCTACATGCAGCGCACCGCGCTCCAGGGCTACAAGCCGATCGTCGAGAAGGCGCTGGGCGGCGCGCCGCGGCTGCTGTGATCCAACACCCGCCGCGCGCGGGATGAATGTTGCCCTCCCGCGCGCCCCTTGGGGGCGCTAAGCTGGGCCGCGGGACGAGACAGGTCGGGGAGGTCCCTTGAGCTCCGAAGGACGCGGCGCGGCGACGACCCGGTGGTCCAGCCGGGTCCTGGAGATCGGCGGCTACACGACCGTCGACGTGCTCGGCGAGCACGACGCGACCTGCACCGTCACCGCTCGCCCCTCCGGCGGCGGCGACCTGGTCGTGCTGGTGGTGCTCGACCCGAAGATGGTCCGGCACGACGCGCAGGTCGACGCCTTCCGGGTCCGGGCGGAGGCGGCCCAGGGGCTGCGGCACCCCAACCTGGCGGGCGTGCTCGAGGTGGGCGTCGACCCCGACAGCGGTCTCCACTACGCGGTGTGCGAGCACGTCGACGGGCGCTCCCTGGCGGCGCTGCTCGACGAGCAGGGGAGCCTGCCCGAGGGGGACGCGGTGGCGATCGCGCAGATCGTGTGCGAGGCCCTCGCCACCGCCGAGGAGGCGGGCCTCGCCCACGGACACCTCGACGCCGAGGCGGTGCTGATCGACGGCGACAACACCCCCCGCCTGCAGGGGCTGGGGGTGCACCACACGGGCGGGTCGAGCAGCGCCTCACGGGTCGCCACCGACGCGGCGCAGTTCGTGGCGCCCGAGGCCGGGCGCAGCGTCGGCAGCGGCGGGGTCCGGGCGGACCTGTACGCGGTCGGCGTGCTGCTGTACCGCATGCTCACCGGCGGCTACCCGTTCTCGGCCGACAGCCTGCAGGAGCTCGCTGAGCTGCACCGCAGGAACGAGCTGCCGGACCCGCGCAGCAGCCAGCCCGACGTCTCGGCGGGCACCGTGGGCGTCCTGCGGGGGCTGGCAGCCAAGGACCCCCAGGCCCGCTACCCCAGCGCGCGCGCCGCGGCGCTGGACCTGGTGCGGGTCATGACGGGGCAAGAGCCGGCGGGCCCCTCCGGCGCGGGGGCCCCCGACACCAACAGCTTCCGGCTGGGAGAGCGGACGGCGATCGACGGCGCAGCGGCGGGCGCCATAGGCGACTCCGCCTTCTGGGGCAAGGGGAAGGCTTACGCCTACAAGGTGATCCTCTCCTCCCGGGAGGTCGCGCTCGACAGCTTCGTGTTCAACAAGGACGTGGTCACGATCGGGCGCAGCCCGCGCAGCGACCTGCCGATCGACAACCCGATCGTGTCGCGGCGCCACGCGCAGATCCGTCGCGACGGGACCACCTTCACCCTGGTGGCGCTGTCGGAGACGAACAGCACCTCCCTCAACGGCGAGCGGGTGCGCGGCAGCGTCCCCCTGCAGCTCGGCGACACGATCGTCCTGTCCGAGAAGTTCCGGCTCCGCCTGGAGTGGGCGCCGGGGGCAGCGGCCGCCGCCGAGGAGCGGGACCTGTCGGAGGTCGACACCGCCAGCTGGCGCGACGAGGGGTCGCCGGCGGACGCCGCGGTGGACGTCGACGACCCCTACGGCGACCCCGCCTACGGCTTCGCCGCCAAGGACCTCGACGCAGACCCGGGCGAGGAGAATCCGTACGCGGACCCCGCCTCGGCGACGATCGGCGAAGAGACCGACCCCTACGGGGTGTCGCGGGACCCGGCGCACACCGAGCTCGACGACGACCCGTACGGTCCTCCACCTCCCGCCCGGCCAACGGCCGAAGAGCCCGCCCGCGCGGCGGCGCCGGCCGGGGGCGCCCCGGCGGAGCCGGCCGGTGACCTGACCCCCGCCGGGGGCGTCACCGACCTCGGCGGCCGGGCCTGGGTCGCTCCGCGCGGCTACCTGGTCTACGAGCGCGAGGGCACGCAGGTTCGCTCCTTCGTGGACCGGGGGTTCCAGGTGGGCCGCTCGCCCGCCTGCGACCTGCGCCTCGGCGCCGGGGCGCCGCGCAAGGCCGCCCTGATCGTCCGCTGCTCCGACGGCTACCGGCTGTTCAACGTGTGCGAGGACGCCAGCCTGGTCCAGCTCAACGGGGAGCCGGTGCCCGACCAGGCGGTCCTGCAGCACGGGGACCGCCTGGGGGTCGCGGGCGTGCGGCTCCTGTTCAACAGCCGGTAAGGCGGCGAGAACTCGGACCGCGTAAGTCCCATTTCGGGGTGGCGCTTGCGTAAGTAGCTACCCTGCATAGCGATAGGTCGTCCGGGTGCCCCTTGCGCGAACTGCGGGCGGCGGGATAATCCCGCTCTTCGCTGACGCGCGGGGGCAGCCCAGCGAGGCCTCGCTGCCCCGGCGCCGGACGTCCATCCACCACCCCAAGCGGGCCTCGAAGAGGCAGGATCCCATGCCCCTCGTCACCTCCCCCGCGCCGCAGTTCGACGCCAAGGCCGTCGTCGGCGACGAGATCGTCGAGCTGAACTGGAAGCAGATCCACGAAGACAAGTGGCTCGTGCTGTTCTTCTATCCCCTCGACTTCACCTTCGTGTGCCCGACCGAGATCATCGCGTTCAGCGATGCGGCCGACAAGTTCAAGGAGATCGGCGCCAAGCTGGCGGCCGTCTCCGTGGACAGCCCCTTCAGCCACCTGGCCTGGGTCAACACCGAGCGCAAGAAGGGCGGCCTGGGCAAGGTCAACTTCCCGCTCATCGCCGACCTCAACAAGAAGATCGCCCGCAAGTACGACGTGCTCCTCAAGGACGCCGGCGTCGCCCTCCGCGGCCTGTTCATCATCGACCCCAAGGGCACCGTCCGGCACGCCACGATCAACGACCTGCCGGTCGGCCGCAACGTCGACGAGGCGCTGCGCGTGATCAAGGCCTTCCAGTTCGTGGAGGAGCACGGCGAGGTGTGCCCCGCCAACTGGGTGGAGGGCTCCGACACCATGAAGCCCGACCCGGTGGGCTCGCAGTCGTACTTCTCCAAGCACGGATAGGGCGACTCGCGCCGGCTGGCCCCGTCCCGCGACCCGCGGGCGGGGCCGCGGTGCGTACGGGGAGGACGCCCGTCGCAGGCGGGCACGGGCACGGGCTCGTGGGATGTGTGCCTTGCGGATCCCCCGGTCCTCTGAGAACTTATCGGCCCTTCGGGCCGCCCCCTCGGCCTCGCCCTCGGTCGGACCCCGGCCGGATGGAGCTCTCGCCATGCAGGACAAGACCGACAAGCTCATCTCCCTCGGCACCATCGTCTCGGTCCTCGCGGGGCTGTGCGTGGTGCAGCTGTTCTTGCTGCTGGGCTCGATCGAGACCCTCGACCAGCACGGGCAGGTGCACAACAAGCAGCTCGAGGAGCGCATGGAGCGGCAGGACGAGTCGCTGCGCAAGATCGCCGACGAGGTGCGCCGCCTGCAGGACCAGCGCCGAGTGGCGGACGAGCTGCGCACCGCGCTCGACCAGGCGCTGGCGAAGCTGCCGCAGCAGCAGCCGCAGCCGATCTACGTGCCCATGGGCCCCATGCCCCAGGTCCCGCAGGGGGTCGCGCCGTCGCAGCAGCCCGTCCAGCAGCCGCAGCAGCAGCCCGACGTGCGCCGCGAGGAGCCGGCCGCGGGCGCCAGCGAGGGTGAGGAGGAGCTGGTGGGTGAGGGGGTGGCCCTCGAGCACGCCACCGGCATGGGCACCGACGACCGGGTCCCGGGGCCCGACCCCGAGGCGGTGCTGGGCGGCACCTACGTGCAGACCAGCGAGGAGCCCTCGACCCTCAACTTCTACACCACCTCCGAGGGCGCGGTCCGGCAGATCATGCAGTTCGTCCTCGAGCCGCTGTTCTCGGTGAGCGAGCAGGACCCCACCAAGCTCACCGCGCGGCTGGCCGTGCGCTGGAAGGTGGAGGACGAGCTGAACGTGGTGTACGAGCTGCGCCGGGGGGTGACCTGGTCGGACGGCGCGCCCTTCACCGCGGACGACGTGCTGTTCACCTACGACACGATCATGGACCCGACCGTGAAGTCCGAGGCCCACAAGGCCTCCTTCATGGACGTGGAGGCGGTCGAGAAGGTCGACAGCCACACCGTGCGGGTGCGGTTCAAGCAGCCCTACTGGAAGGGCCTGTACGTGTTCGGCAACGGCCTGCTGGTGATCCCCAAGCGGTGGTACCAGGCCAAGGTGAAGGAGGTCGCCGCGCGGGAGGGGATCGCCCTCGCCGCCCCCGAGCCCGGGGCCAAGGGCTTCGGCGACGCCTTCAACAAGATCAGCGACCCCTGCGTGGGGACGGGCCCGTACGTGGTGACCGACGCGGGGTGGGTCCGCGGCGACAGCATCAGCGTCGACCGCAACGCCAACTACTGGGGCCACCGGGTCCACAAGGGGATCTACAACCTGGAGCGCATGCGGTGGCGCTTCATCGGCGACCACACCCAGGAGCTCAACCAGGTCCGGCAGCAGAAGATCGACGTGCAGGTGGTGAAGAAGGACGAGTGGCTGGACAGCCTCCGGCACGAGAAGGTCATCACCGACAACTACGACTACTTCAACTACGACCACATCGGGCTGGCCTTCAACTACATCGCCTGGAACTGCCGCAAGTTCCCCTTCGACGACCACCGCGTGCGGCAGGCCATGACCCACCTGGTGGACCGGGCCGGGCTGCTGCGTGACCTGTGGCGGAACAACGGGCAGGTGGCGACCTGCCCCAACAAGCCGATCTACCCCGAGTACAACCACGACCTCGAGGCCCTGCCGTTCGACCCCGCCCAGGCGGCGAAGCTCCTGCGTGAGGCGGGCTTCGAGGACCTCGACGGCGACGGCATCCTCGACAAGAAGATGTCCGACGGCAGCGTCCGTCCGTTCGCCTTCAAGTACAAGATCCCCAGCGGGCAGTCCGAGTACGTCAAGGTGGCCACCCGGATCAAGGAGGCCTGCAAGCAGGTCGGGATCGACATGGAGATCCACCCCCTGGAGTGGGCCACCTTCATTCAGGACCTCTACAACCAGAACTTCGACGCCTGCAGCCTGTACAGCGGCTTCGCCGACCCCTGGGTCGACAACTTCGAGTCCTACCACAGCTCCGAGGACAAGCCCCGCGGGGGCAACCTCTCCGGGCTGCGCGTGCCGGAGATCGACGAGCTGCTGGAGAAGATGCGGCGGGAGTACGACCGCGACGAGCGGATCCCGATGTACCACCGCCTGTACGAGATCCTGCACGAGCAGCAGCCGATGACGCTGCTGATCCACGGGCGCGTGAACGTGATCCTCCACAAGCGGTTCAGGAACGTGGTGGTGCGCCACTCGGGCATGCGCCCCACCTACTGGTGGGTGCACCCCTCGGAGCGGAAGTACTAGGCGCGCGGCGCCCCCGACGGGACCGGACGCGTGTTCACCTACATCACCAAGCGCCTGCTGCTCATGGCCCCGACCCTGCTCGGGATCACCGTGATCGTGTTCGCCATCTCGCGGGCGGCGCCCGGGGACCCGGTCATGGCCTCCTTCGGCGCTGTCCCCGGCGGCGGCGGGGTGGCCGCGGGCGGCGGGGGCGACAACCAGGCGGCGATCCAGCGGCAGATCGAGCGGCGCCGCCGGGAGCTCGGCCTCGACAAGCCGTACCCGGTCCAGTACGTGACCTGGGTCGGCAAGCTGGCCCGGGGCGAGCTCGGCCACTCCACCAAGTTCGAGGCGCCCGTCGAGGACAAGCTGTGGCCGGCCCTCGCGGTCACCCTGCGGCTCAACGCCATCAGCCTGGTGCTGATCTACATCATCGCGGTGCCGCTGGGGATCCACGCCGCGGTACGGCGCGGCACACCCGACGAACGGGTGGCGGGCATCACGCTGTTCGGGCTGTACTCCGCGCCCTCCTTCTGGGTGGCGACGCTGCTGCTGTTCTACTTCTGCAACCCCTCCTTCCCCACCCTCCACTGGTTCGAGGGCGAGGGGCTGCACACGCAGAACCATCAAGCGCTGCCGTACATGGCGCAGCTCCGGGACGCGCTCAACCACCTCGTGCTGCCGGTGGCCTGCCTGACCTACAACGGCCTGGCGGGCCTCTCCCGCTTCGCCCGCAGCGGCATGCTGGAGATCATCCGCCAGGACTACATCCGCACCGCCCGCGCCAAGGGGCTGCCGGAGCGGACGGTGATCTTCAAGCACGCCCTGCGCAACTCGCTGATCCCGATCGTCACGCTGATGGCGAGCCTGCTCCCCTCGATGATCGGAGGGTCGGTGATCATCGAGTACATCTTCAACATCAACGGCATGGGGAAGCTCGGCTTCGACGCGATCCTGTCGCGTGATTACGACATGATCATGGCGATCACGACCCTGTCGGCCGTGCTGGTGCTGCTCGGCATGCTGGTCTCCGACCTGCTCTACACGATCGTCGACCCTCGGATCTCGCTGGAGGGTTGAGGAGCATGAGCGACGCGCGGCGGGACGAGCAGGAGGCGACCGGGCCGGACGAGGAGCCGCAGGTCCACGAGGGCACCTCCTCGTACGCCATCGCCTTTCGGCAGTTCAAGAAGGACCGGGTCGCCGTGTTCGCCTTCTTCTGCCTGGCGCTGCTGGGGCTGGTGTCGGTCACCTCGCCCCTGCTGGCCAACAGCAAGCCGCTGTGGGTCAGCTACAAGGGGAGCTGGTACTTCCCGGCCTTCAAGGACTACCTGGACGAGAACTTCCCCTGGCCGGGCTTCATCCCCCGGGCCCTGCGCAAGTTCGAGCTGTTCTCGCCCAAGTACCCCTCGATCGAGCGCCCGAGCTGGCAGCTCCTGCCCAACTGGCAGGAGATCCGGCGGGAGATCGACCTCAACCAGCTGGCGATCGAGCGGGGAGAGGCCGCAGCGGGCGACGACGTCGGCTGGTACGTCATGCCGCCGGTGCCGTACTTCTACAGCGAGGACTCCAGCGCGATCAAGCTGAAGGACGGCTGGTACACCCTGGAGCTGACCCTCGCGGAGACCGAGGAGCACGCCGGGGAGCGGCTGGAGTTCGTGCCGCGGCGTCCGCCCGAGAAGGAGTGGTCCGAGATCCGGGCTCGCCTCGCCGAGGACGCCTCGACCCGGGCCCAGATCGTGTTCGACGTCGAGCGCAAGGAGTGGCGGCTCGAGGACGCCACCACCGTCGACCTCGTCGAGCCCGAGGGGTGGCTCAGCTTCAAGGCCGACGGGGTACCGGGGACCGTCGTCACCGCCCTGCGCAGCCGCGGTGAGGACCCGGCCCGGGTGGTCGCCTCCTGGGAGCACCGGGCCTGGTACCTGCCGGCCGACGCCGAGCTGGCGACCACCGAGGAGATGCTCGATCGCCTGAGCAGGCGCTGGCGCGCCCGCCACGCCGGGGGCGCCGAGCTCGAGGAGCGCGCCTGGACCGAGGTCGACGGGGCGCCGGCGCTGCGCGTGGAGCTGAAGCCCGAGGACGAGCTCGTCGCCAACCCGCTGCGCACCGTCGCCTGGGTGGTGTTCGGGCCCACCCGGGTGTGGACCGTGCGGCTCACGGCCCCCGAGGTCCCCCGCCCCGGGGCGCAGGACCCGCGCTCGCTCGCCCAGCTGGAAGAGGACCTCGGAGCCACCATCACGGTCGGCAAGCCCAGCGGCGCCACCGCCCGCAACGGCGAGACCGTGGTGGGCTCGGCGCCCCTGCGGCAGGGCGACGAGGTCGACCTGTCCGGCGTGCGGGCGACGGTCAGGCTCAACCCGGCCTACATCCTGGGAACGGACGGGCAGGGCCGGTGCGTCCTCTCGCGCCTGATCCACGGCACCGTGATCGCTGGCGCGGTCGGCATCGTCTCGGTGGGGATCTACGTGTTCATCGGCATCATCGTGGGCGCCGCCGCCGGGTACTTCCGCGGCTGGGTCGACCTGGTGATTTCCCGGGTGATCGAGGTCGTGATCTGCTTCCCCACCCTGTTCCTGATCATCATGATCGTCGGCTTCTGGCAGAAGCAATCGATCTGGCTGATCATGATCGCCTTGGGGCTGCTCAACTGGACCGGGGTCGCCCGCCTGGTGCGCGGGGAGTTCCTCAAGGTCATGGGCGAAGACTACGTCCACGCCGCCAAGGCCTTGGGGCTGCCCACCCACCGGATCATCTTCCGTCACGTGCTGCCCAACGCCATCGCCCCCGTGTTCGTGTCGGCGAGCTTCGGCGTGGCGGGCGCGATCCTGGTCGAGACCAGCCTGTCGTTCCTCGGCTTCGGCGTGGCCCCCCCCACCGCCAGCTGGGGCGAGATCCTGCAGCAGGGCAAGGAGTACGTGAACGAGGACGTCCCCCACCTGATCTGGTACCCGGGGTTCGCGATCTTCTTCACGGTCACCATGTTCAACCTCATGGGCGAAGGCCTGCGCGACGCGCTGGATCCCAAGCTGCGCCGTTAGCGAGCAGCGCCGTGCGCCGGGTCGTGCTGGTGTGGCCGAGCGGCCCGCGCAACGTGGGGGCCGTGGCCCGGGCGGCCGAGAACTTCGGCCCCTGCGAGCTGTTCCTGGTCGCCAAGCCGACTCACGCCCTGTTCGAGCACCCCGACTTCGCCCAGATGGCCCACGGGGTGCAGGACCCGGCCGCGCGGTGGACCCGAGTGGACACGCTGCGGGACGCCCTGGCCGACTGCACCTGGTCGGTCGGGTTCACCGCCCGCGACCGGGACCGCGCCCTCGCCGACTGGCGGGACCTGCGCGGCGCCGTGTCCGCCCGCGCTGCGGCCGACGACCAGCGGGTGGCGCTGGTGTTCGGCAGCGAGCGCTACGGCCTCGACGCCGCCGACGCCGCCCTGGTGAACGGGGTG
>JAWLGW010000111.1:0-10934 GCA_041690735.1 Planctomycetota bacterium | reverse complement strand
GTCCCCTTCGCGGCGGGCGCCGCCTGGACCCCCGAGGGCCACCGCTTTCGCTGGACCCGCCCGGTCAACGCCCCCGACCTCGCCGCCAACCTGGCGCGGATCGAGCGGGTGCGGGCGGGGGAGGTGTGGATCGGCAACCCCTACACCGCCGACCCGGCCAACGTGGGCTTCGTGCGCCCCACCTACCTCCTCACCGGCTGGCTGGCCCGCGCCACGGGCTGCTCGGCCTGGGTGGCGCTGCACGTCTCCCGGCTGCTCCTCGGGACCCTGGCGGTGGTGGCGATCTACCTGCTGCTGGCGGACCTGCTGCCGACCGAGCGCGCCCGCTGGGCGGCGCTGATCCTCGCCTGCCTCGGCAGCGGCCTCTCGTGGCTGGCCTTCGCGGCCCGCGGCGGACAGGTCCCGCTGGTCGCGCTGTGGCCCGACGCCACCCAGCCCGAGGCGCTCGTATATCCCTCGCTCCTCGAGCCACCCCACTTCGCCGCCGCCCTGGCCCTGCTCGCCCTGGCCGTCCGCTCGCTCCGCCGGGCGCTGCTGGGAGGCGCGCGATGGCGGCGCGACCTCGCCCTCGCCACCGCCGCCACCGGGCTGCTGCTCCTCGATCGCCCCTTCGACGGCCCGCTGCTGGGCGGCCTCACGGCGACGCTGCTCCTCGTCGCCTGGCGGCGCGGCGACCCGCCCCGCCGCCTGCTGGCGGTCGGCGGCGCGCTCCTCGCCGCCGCGGCCCTGCCGGCGCTGGTCGTGGTGGCCACCCTGTCGGCCGACCCCAGCGCGGCCCGCTGGCAGGCGGCGAACGTCCTCCCCGCCCCGCCGCTCACCCACTACCTCATGACCTACGGCCTCACCTGGGCGCTGGCCCTCCTGGGCGGGCGCCTGCTGGTGCGGCGGGCCGACCCCGACCGGTGGCTGCTGGTGGTGTGGGCCCTCCTCCCCGCGGCCCTGATCCACCTGCCGGTGGGGTTCCAGCGCCGCATGGTCGAGGGGTGGCCCCTGCCCCTGGCGGCGCTGGCGGGCGCCTGGGCGGCCACCCAGCGGCGCGCGATCCGGGTGGCGGCCGTCACGACCTGCTGCCTGGGGACCGCCTTCCTGGTGGGCTACGACCTCCTCCACTACCGAGTGCCCGGCCCCCCCGACCACGTGTCGACCGCCCGCTGGGAGGCGTTCGCCTGGGCGGCCCAGCAGACGGGCAAGGACGAGGTGGTGCTCGCCGACCTCGCGGCCAGCACCTGGATCCCCGCCCACGGCGCCTGCCGGGTCCTGCACGGCCAGACCCAGCAGGGGCGCCCCGACCCCGCGACCCTGACCGCGGCGGCGGAGGCGCTGGCGCGGGCCGAGCGGGAGGGCGCCCTCCCCCGCTTCTCGGGGCCTCTGGAGGGGCGCGTCCGCCTGGTGGTCGCGACGCGGGAGCGGGGCGAAGACGTCGCGACCCTGCGCCTCGGCGGCCGCGTCTTCACGCCCCGCTGGGCGCCGCCCGCGTTCGAGAACGAGGAGGTGGTGATCTACCGCCTCCCCGCCCCCTGACCGGCGGCCGGCCCGCCATTCGCACGCTTCGTCTGCACACGAGGCGTGGCGTCGAGGGGACGCGACTGTCCCAGTGGCAGGTCTCGCCTCCCCCTCCTAGAATCCCGCCCTTCGAGGGAGGAAGCACATGGCGAACAAGGCGATCGTCGATCAGGACCTGATCGCGCGGCTGATCACGCGTCCCCGGGAGGAGGACCCGGTGGTCTCCCTCTATTTGCGGGGCTGGGGGGCGGCCAACGATCGCAAGGCCACCCTCAAGAACCTGATCAAGGAGGGCGAGGAGCAGATCGCCGCCGACACCGGGTGGGACGACGAGCGCAAGAAGGAGGCCCGCAAGCGCCTCGAGCAAGTGCGCGCCCAGGCCGAGGCGCTCCTGTCCGAGCTGCCCACCCAGGGGCGGGGCGGGGTGGCGATCTTCTCCCTCGACGGCCTCGAGCCCCTGCGCCTGCCCGTCGACATGCGCGACCGGGTCGTGGTCGACCGCAGCCCCTACGCCTCGCCGCTCAGCAGCCTGATCGACCAGTTCGAGCGCTACGCGGTGATCCTGTGCGACAAGGAGCGGGCCCGGATCTTCGACGTGTACCTCGACCAGCTCGAGGACTGGGAGGAGGTCCAGGGTGACTCCGAGGTCTCCCGCCACGCGCCCGCCGGCGGCCCGTCCCGCAGCGGCGGCGGCGGCCCGGTCAGCCGCGGCGGCGGCGGCGCCAAGGCCCCGCGCACCGGCGGCTCCAATCCGGCGGCCGGCTCGGGCTACCACGGCCTCGAGGAGCTGCGCAGGCGCAACCACGCCGAGTACGTGCTCCACCAGCACCTGCAGGTCGTGGCCGACCGCGCCTTCCGCCGCTACAAGCTGCGCCCCTACGAGCGGCTGATCCTGGCCGGCGCCAAGGAGATCGTGCCCCTCCTCGAGGACCACCTGCACAGCTACCTCAAGCAGCGCGTGGTGGCGCGCGAGCAGATGGCCGTGGACCTCTCGCAGAGCGAGGCGCGCAAGAAGGTGCGCCAGATCGAGACGCAGGTCGAGGCCCGCCGCGAGAAGGAGCTCCTGGAGGAGATCAACAACCGCCTGGGCCAGAACGGCCTCGGCACCGTGGGCCTCGACGAGACCCTCCGCTCGCTGGTCTACGGCAAGGTCCGCACCCTGGTGGTCATGGGGGACGGTGACCCGCTCCCCGGCCGCGAGTGCCCCGAGTGCCACTTC
Organism: Planctomycetota bacterium; assembly: GCA_041690735.1. Classification (GTDB taxonomy): domain Bacteria; phylum Planctomycetota; class J058; order J058; family J058; genus JAWLGW01. The sequence continues at coordinate 8,212 of JAWLGW010000111.1, read as the reverse complement.
CTGTTCGAGCGCCCCGAGGACGCCGGGGAGACCACCCCCACCCTGGTGGAGTGTCCCCAGTGCAAGCGCGCCACCCGCCGCGTCCCCGACATCATCGACGAGGCGGTCGAGCTCGCGATCCTGTCGGGCGCCCGGGTGACCCACGTGGCCCACGCCAAGGCGGAGCTGGAGAAGATGGGCGGCATGGCGGCGGTGCTGCGCTTCAAGTGAGCCCGCCGCTCCGCGGCAGCCCCTCCGCCGCCGCTCAGGGCGTCCGCACCTCGCGCAGACGCGCGCGCAGCGCGGCCTCGACCTGGGCGACCTCCGCGTCCTCGCCTAGGGTGCGGTGCGCCTGCAGCTTCACCAGCAGCGCCTCCAGGGGCGAGCGGGGCCCGTCGGCGAACGCGTCCCCGTGCTCCTCGACGATCGCGAGCGCCCGGCGCGCGTCCTGCGGGCGAGGCGAGCTCGCCAGCGCGGCGCCCACCGTCCTCCAGGTCCAGGCATGGAGGGGCTTGTTCAGCCGCCGGTGGTCTTCGACCAGCGCCAGGGCGGCGTCGGCGGCCTCTTCCCCCCAGCCGAGCGCGGTCCGCAGGCCGCACTGGTAGTAGCGCGCCTCGCTGCCGTCCTCGCACTCGGTCGCGAGCTCCAGGCACCGCTCGGAGCGCGGCGAGAGACCGGATTGAGCCAGCGAGCTCGTGTCGTAGCGGCCGAGCTCGAAGTACAGGGCGCGGAAGCCGGGGTTCCACAGGAGCGCCTCCTGCACCAGGGCCCGGAACGCGCCCCAGTCGGCCGCCGCCTCGAACAGCAGCCGCGCCCACGCCCTGGGATACGCCGGCGCCTTCCCTTGGGCGAGCGCCTCGATCGAATGTGAGGCGTTGGGGCGGGCGGCCCGCGCCGCCGCGGCGTCGACCGGCATCGCCAGGAACGGGCCGACGACGTCGATCGGCAGCGTCCGCGACCACGGGCGCGCGGCCAGGCGGACCAGGCGGAGCTCCTCGCTGGCCGAGGCGCTCAGCCGCGCCAGGTGCCGGGCGCCCGGCGTCAGGTCGAGCTCGGGGTCGCACAGCCGCGCCTGGTGAAGGCGCTCGCGGGCCAGGTCGATCAGGTCGGCCTCGCTCGCCGCCTGCCCGCGACACGAGGCGAGCGCTGCCAGGGCCGCCGCGGCCAGGGTCCGGCCGACGTCGGCGCCGCGGTCGTACACCGCGCGTTCGTCGAGGTCGAGGGCTCGCTCGGCCCAGGCGACGCGCTGCGCCGGATCGCCCGCTCCCGGGCTGGCGTCCTCACGGGCGAGGGCGTCGAGCAGGACCCGCGCCCCGTCCGCCGCCCGGCCGGCCGCGGCCAGCTCGGCGGCGCGCTCCAGCAGGTCCTCGACGGGCGGCGCGGCCTTCGGCGGAGGCGCGGGCACCGGCGCCGGCGGCGCGACCTCCGCCGGCGACGCGACCTCCGCCGCCTCGGCGGGCGCGGCGCGCCCCCCCACGAAGCCCAGGCCCAGCCCGGCGGCCAGCGCCGCCGCCGCCGCCCCCACCACGAGCAGGCGGCTGGCGCCGCGGGCGGGCGCCGCCGGGTCCTCGCCTTTCCGCAGCCCCAGCGCGACCTCCACCGCCTGGGCGAAGGCCTCCGCGGTCGGGTAGCGGGCGGCGGGCGCCTTCGCCATGGCGCGCAGGCACACCGCCTCCAGCGCCGGGTCCGCGCCCGGGTTCACCGAGGAGGGCGGGGGCGGCGGGTCCATGAGGATCTTCTTCACCAGCTCCACCTGGGTGCCCTGGAACGGGACCCGGCCCGCCAGCGCCTGGTACAGGATCACCCCCAGCGCGTACACGTCGGTCCGCCGGTCCACCTGCTCCCCGCCAGCCTGCTCGGGGGCCATGCAGTGAGGCGTCCCGATCGCCGCGCCCGTCTGGGTCAAGCTGCGCTCCTGCAGGTTCTTGGCGATCCCGAAGTCGGCCAGCAGGGCCTGGCCCTGCTCGTCGAGCAGCACGTTGCTCGGCTTCACGTCCCGGTGGACCACCCCCGCCTCGTGGGCGAAGTGCAGGGCGCGCGCCACCTCGACCAGGCGGCGGGCGATCTCGGCGGTGGGGCGCCCGTCGCGGAGCCAGTCGGCCAGGGTGCCGCCGGTGACCAGCGGCATGACGAGGTACGGGTGGCTGCCGTGGCGGCCCACGTCCAGGCAGCCCAGCACGTGCGGGTGGCGGCCCAGGAACTCCTGCACCCGGGTCTCGCGCGCGAACCGCTCGGTGAACTGGGGCTCGTCGTCGAGCTGCAGCTTGAGCGCCAGCCGCTGCTGCGCCTGCGGGTGGCGCACCTCGAGCACCACCCCCATGGCGCCGCGCCCCAGCTCCCCGACGACCTCGTAGGGACCCACCCGCTGACCTGGCTGCATGACCCCTCCCCGAGCGCGGCCCGTGGATGACAGGGTACTCGGCGGAGGCGAGTGACCCTCCCCTCCCCCGTCCGGGCGCTCGGAGGATCCGGGCCAGCCCGTCGCCCTCCTTACAATCTGCCCGGAACCTGAGGCCAGGCGGGGACGCGCGAGGGGAGGACCCATGGCCGAAGACGAGAAGGTCGTGGTGCGCTGCCTCCGCTGCCAGCGCAAGGTGCGCGTGCGCGTGCGGACGAAACGCACGACCGTGGCCTGCCCGGGCTGTGAAGGTGCGATCTCGCTGAGCTCCTCCGCCGACGGGCCCCCCGCGGCCAAGTCGGCGAAGGGTCGGAGGACGCCCGCTCGGTCGGCGACCCGTAAGCGCGAGCGCTCTGCGGGGCAGGGTTCGCCGCACTCCCCGGCGAACAAGAGGAAGGGGACCAAGCGCGCGCAGGCGATCCGCGCCGAGGTTGGCGGTTCACCTGCCGAGGCGTCGGGAGCCGACGCTGGGGACGCCCCGCCGCAGCAGACGGCGGTCGGGCTGGCGCTGCTTCGGGGCCGCGCCGGCGTCTCCCTGGTGGCTGGCGGCGTGGCCTTGGTGCTCCTGGTGGCGGCCGCTGCGCGCCCTTCGGCGCCCAGCTCCCCTCAGGCCGAGACGGTTGCCGCGGCTCCGCCGGCTCCCGAGCCCACGCCCGCGCCCGCGCCCGAGCCGGTGGAGACGCCGAGCGAGCGCGTCGTGCGCCTGCTGGCGCGGGTCGGCACGCGAGCCGAAGGCCTGCGACTGGCGCGCGAGCTGGCCGAGCCGGACGGTGCGGTGGTGGCGGCTGTGGCGGGGCTGCTGAAGGGTGAGCAGGCGACGAGCGCGGCGGCGGTGCTGGCGGGGTGGGCGGAGGACGCTCCTCAGGCAGGAAGCTGGCAGAGCGAGGCGGCTCGCGCCCTGGTCCGAGTTGGGCTGGCGGATCCGGAGGCTCCGTCCTGGCTGTGGGAGGCGCTGAAGATCCGGCCCCTGCCGAGAACGGTGACCTCCGAGACGGCGCGCCTGCTCGAGCGACGCCCGGTCCCCGCGCCGCTCGCGGTTCGCGCGCTCGAGACGGCCTGGGGGCTCGACCCGGCCGCAGAGCGCGACGACCTGCTGCGGCTGCGCGACCTGTGCGCGAGCGGCGCCGCGCGGCCGGAGCCGGAGGTCGAGGCGCTGCTGAGCGCGGCCCTGGGAGTGCGCACCCTCATGGACGTGGCCAGCGCCGGCCTGGTGGCGCGGGGGGCACAGAACGCCCTGCGCCAGGCCCTCGCCAGCGCGCCGCCCCTGGCGCGCGGCACCGTGGCCCGGGCGTGTCGCAAGCTCACCGCGGCTCCCTCGGCGCCTCTGGTGGCGGCGCTGGCCGCCTGCGCCGCCGAAGGGCCCGGCCTGTGGGTCCGCGGCGGGGCCGTGGACGCGCTGGTGCGGGCCTCTCAGGCCTGGCCGACGGACGACGCCCTGCGCGCGGCGGTGGTGGCGGTCGCGGCGCGTCCGCTGAAGCGTGAGGTCGAGGCCGAGGCGTGGCCCGACGCGAACGTCGACATGCTGCTGGCCGAGCGGGCCATGAGCGCCTTCGGCGGGCCGCTGGACCGCGAGGCGCTAAACGCCCTGGAGCGGCGCTTCCGGCAGGTGTACGAGGTCGCGCGGGAGCGCGACCGGCACAGGGCCTCACCCGGGCTGTGGCGCGCGTTCGGCGACGCGTTGATCCGCGCCGGCCAGCGCTCGTCGCTGCTGCCGGAGGCGCTCCGGCACCTGGAGTCCGAGGTCGCTCGCGCGGCCATTTCGGGCTTGCCCTGCGCCGACCGCGCCACAGCGGGCGCCCTGCGGCAACTGGCCCAGGCTCAGCTGCAAGGCGGCCATCGGGTCCACGCGAATCTCCTCGTGAACGCGATCGTCGCCGGCGGCCCCGAGACGCGTGACGACTTGCTGGCGCTGATCGCGGACTGGCCGGAGCAGTCTCCTGTCCGCCAGTCCGACTGGGCGCGGCGCTACCGGCGCTACCCGGGCTCGGCCGAGGTCGAAGCGGCGACCTTCGTCGACTGGCTGCTGGACGGCGACCGCCACAGCCGCCGGGCGCAGTGGGTGGCGGCGGACGCCCTGGAGGCCATGGGACCGCTAGCGCACACCCAGGCGAAGCGGCTTCGCCAGCGTTGGGCGGAGCCGAAGCTGGATTACCAGGCGCGAGACGGCCTGGGGGTGATCCTTGTCGCCCTGGCGCGGAGGGAACCGGACGCCTTGCTCGACTGGGTCGAGGCGCCGGGGGATCGAGCCGAGCGCACCCTGCGAGCGGCGCTGTTCGAGCTGAGCGGCCAGGTGAGCGCAGACCGCTCCGCCGCGGTGCAGGCATTCGCGCACCGCCAGGGACGATCGGCCGAGAGAGCCGCCCTGGTCGCGCTGCTGGCGTGGGCGCCGGCGGCGACATCGGTGCCGGGCCTGGTCGCCAAGGTGCTGGAGCCGGCCTTCCACTACGAGCTCCACCCCCTGCAGCGCAGCGTCGCCGCCCACATCGCGGGCTATGCCCTCCTCACGGGCGGAGTCGAGGTCGCCGCCCTCGAGGGGGTGACCGAGAACCAGCGGCGGCTGTTGGGCAAGGCCCTGGCGGAGCCGGCGCTGCTGTTGCCCGATCGGTTGGACACGGCGCTCCGCCGCTGGCTGGAGGTCGAGGCCCCGGCGAGCCGCTCCGGGGAAGAGCTGAGCGACGACGACCTGCTGCGCCGGATCGACAACGGGCCGAGCGAGGACATCGCCGGTCCGCTTGCCCGCGAGCTCCGCCGGCGGCTGGAGGCGAGCGATGACCTGCTGGCCGAGGTCCTGGGGAAGGTGCTGTATCGAGATCCCGAGCGCGCCTTCCTCGCCGCGCTCCAGGCGCCGACTGTCGAGCTCCTGCCCCTCACCGCCGGGGTCGCGACGGAGCTCCTCACGGCCGCGCGCGCCGATGCGCGCCCCACCGACTTCGGGCGCCATTCGAGCGACCGCGTCGCTCGCAAGGACGCGATCGTCCTGGCGACCCAGCTGGTGTTCGCCTCGGAGGCGCTCGCCCCTGCCCCGGGGCCGTGATGCGTCGCCGCCCTGCAGCGACCAGGGCGAGCCCTCCTCGAAGGCCGACCTGCGCCCCGCGCGCGACAGCGGCCCCGCGCCCGGCGAGTCGCTTCTCGTGAGGGGCAGGCTCCGTTAGACTCCGCCCCTCCAGATCGCGAGGAGCCCCGTGTCCGAGGACGTATCCGGCCAGAGTCCGCTCAGTCCCAACGAGGCCGACCTGCTGCGCGCCGCGCCGGCCGACGAGCCCTTCACCGTCGCCGACCTGCTCGAGGCCGCGGGCCTGCGCGAGGCGCAGGCCGAGCCGGCTGCCGAGGCGCTGCGCGCCCGCGGGCTGCTCGAGCGCGAGGAGACGGTCGAGGTCCGGCTGGTGATCGCCGACGGCGGCCGGACGCAGGCCTCCCGCGGCGTCCCCGAGCTGCTCATGCGCGAGCGGCTGAGCGAGGGGCCGCGGCCGATCAAGGAGGTCCAGGAGCTGCCCGACCTGCCCCGCTCGGTGGTGGGTTCGGCCTTCGGCGGCCTCAAGAAGACAGGCCTGGTCCGGGTCGACAAGGGCCAGGTCGTGCTGGCCGAGGGCGAGGGCTGGGCCGTGCACGAGGCGCGGGGCGAGCTGCTCCGCCTGCTGGCCACCCTGGGCGAGGGCGGCCTCGCCTGGGCCGATCGGCCCGAGGGGCAGGACCCGGCCCAGGCGCGCGCCGCGCAGCTCGAGGCCCTGGCCGCGGCCAGCGACGCCTGGAAGGACCAGCCCGCCGGCTTCGTGGAGGACGTGGAGGCCCGCCTCCCCGGCAAGCGGGGCAAGAAGGACGACGCCCTGTTCGAGCGGGTGGAGACCCGCACCCGCACCTACACCCTGACCGACGCCGGCCGCCAGGCGCGCCGGGGCCTGGGCGAGGCGCGGCGCGAGGTGGCCGAGCTGACGCCCGACATGCTCAAGGACGGCAGCTGGCGCGAGGTCACCTTCCGCCGGTTCAACCTGGCGGCGCCCCCCGCGCAGCCGATCGGCCGGCGCGACTCGTACCGGGCCTTCCTCGACCTGGTCAAGCAGAAGCTCCTCAGCCTCGGCTTCGAGGAGATGACCGGCCCCCTGGCCGAGCCCGAGTTCTGGAACATGGACGCCCTGTTCCTGCCCCAGTTCCACCCCGCCCGCGAGGTGCACGACGTGTACTTCGTGCGCGACGCCGAGCGGGGCGGCTCCGCCTACGCCAAGGAGATCGAGGGCGGCGCCGAGGGCGTGGCCCGCGAGCACGAGGGGCGCGGCCCCTCGGGCGGCAAGGGGTGGGGCTACGCCTTCGACCGCGAGCGGACCAAGCGGCTGGTGCTGCGCAGCCAGGGCACCGCCCTGTCGGCCCGCTGGCTGCGGGCGGCCAAGCGCCCCGGCAAGTACTTCGGCATGGCCCGCTGCTTCCGCTACGACACGGTCGACTCCACCCACGCCCCCGACTTCTTCCAGGTGGAGGGGATCGTGGTCAGCGAGCGCACCTCCTTCCGCCACCTGCTGGGCCTGCTCAAGGTGTTCGCCTACGAGGTCGCCCGGGCCAAGGAGGTGATCTTCGTCCCCGGCTACTTCCCCTTCACCGAGCCCTCGGTGGAGGTCCACATGAAGCACCCCCGCCTGGGGTGGGTGGAGCTGGGCGGCGCGGGGATCTTCCGCCCCGAGGTCACCCGCCCCCACGGGGTGGAGGAGCCGGTGATCGCCTGGGGCCTGGGCCTGGACCGCATGGCCATGGTGGCGCTGGGGATCGACGACATTCGCCACCTGTTCACCAACAACATTCCGGACGGCCTGAGCGGCCTCCGCCAGCGGATCGCCAGGTAGGCCGTCATGCCCAAGATCACCTTCCCTCTGGCGGACCTGCGCGCCCTCGCCGACCTGCCCCGGCTGACCCTCGAGCAGGTGGGCGACCTCGTCCCCCTGGTGAAGGGGGAGCTGGTCGCTCGCCACTCCACCGACGAGGAGGTGCGGGTCGAGCTGCAAGACACCAACCGCCCCGACACCTGGTGCGTGGAGGGGATCGCCCGGCAGGTGCGCGTGCACCGCGGCGGGGCCCCCCGCGACTACGGCTTCTTCGAGGCCGGCGACCCGGTGGGCGCGATCGAGGTCGACCCCAGCGTGGAGCAGGTCCGCCCCTTCGTGGCCGGCTTCTTCGCCCGCGGCTACGCCGTCGACGACGCCGGGCTCAAGGCGTTCATCTCGGCGCAGGAGGTCCTGTGCCGCAACTTCGGCCGCCAGCGCAAGAGCGTCGCGATCGGGATCTACGACGCCAGCCGCATGGCGCTGCCGATCCGCTACGAGGCGGTGGCCGCGGGCTCGGACGCGCGGGCCTTCGTGCCCCTGCGCCCGGGCGACACCGAGGCGCCCCGCGACGGGGCGGGGAAGCCGATCGCCGCCGAGCGGTGGGAGCGGCCCTGGACCCCCGCCGAGGTGCTGCGGGACCACCCCACCGGGCGCGAGTACGCGGCCGCCCTGCCTGACGCCAGCCGGGCCCCGATCCTGGCCGACGCCCAGGGGGAGGTCCTCTCCTTCCCGCCGATCATCAACAGCGCGACCCTGGGCCGGGTCACCTGCGGCATGAGCCACCTGTTCGTGGAGGTGACCGGCACCGTCCTCGACCAGGTGCTGCTGGCGATCAATATCCTGGCCGCCAACCTGGCCGACCGGGGCGCCGCGATCGAGCGGGTGGTGACCCGCTACCCCTACGACACGCCGCGCGGCCGCGAGGTGATCGCGCCGCACCCGCTGCCCGACCGGCGCGCGGTCGACCTGTCGCGCGCGCCCCACGGGCGGGGGCGGGGGGAGCCCGCCCGGGCGCCCCGGGGGGTGC